>WTHV01000151.1 GCA_011525265.1 Alphaproteobacteria bacterium
CCCTTCTAGATTCCAAGGGCAGGTTTTCATGCACCTGCCACACATGGCACCGCCTTTGGTCGTAATGCGATAGGTGGTACATTTTTGGCTATCTGACTTCCAAATCTCATAACCATTAAACATGGTTTTAGGCCCTGCGGTAATTGCACCTGATGGGCATTCACGGGCACATTTCTGGCAATTATTACAGAAATTCTGTAACCCAAAATCAATTGGCTTATCATGATGAAGCGCAAGGTCTGTTGTCACCACGCCTGATTTTAATCGAGGCCCTAAGAAAGGATGGAGGATCACTTCCCCAATGCGGCTGACCTCGCCAAGGCCGCTTAATAATAAAAGTGGGGGTTGTAACACTTCGCCATCAAGCACTGTATGCGCTTTTGCGCTATAGCCCAAATTGCGGAGCTGGCGTGCCATCACGCCGCCTAATAATGAAAAGCGCAAATAGGCACGCATTGACTGGGCAACCGAAATCCAATCATCGCCAGATGCGCCTTCCATCGTCTCAAAGCCTTGGTCAATGACCATGGAAATCGCATTATGATGGGGTGGGATAAGGACATCACCGCGCGCATCATGGGAATACCACGCCCATTCTGGACAAGCGGAAATGCCAACAGCATCGACCCCTAAAAAATAACTTGTGGCTTTGATATGCTCAGATAGCTCTTGCGCGCTCATCTCTGTGGAGGGGCTTTGTGTTACCTCGCCATCTTGCAGTAAAACAAATGCCCCTAATGCACGCCTTTGTGCGGCAGAGGTAGCGGCCTTTTTGGCATAATAGCCGCCTGTTGCTGCTTTTTGATTATCAGTGCCCATATCCCCAAATTGGGCGCGTGCAAACATATCTGTTCGCTTTGGCACGCGTGGTATATTGGCCTCATCCATATAGGTGGTCGGCTTATCAACCCGCTTTAATGTCTCAAGCGGCATGGTGCTATCTTTATAATCACGGGTTTTAAAAGGATCGCGATTAAAGGCAGATTTTGAAGAATGATACCCGAGTTTCCAACTCAAAGCTGAGCGTAATGACTTGGGCTGTTCAGCTTTTGGGGCAAGCGGCAAATCATGGGCAAGGCGCATATTTGTTGAAATAACAGCGAGGCCAAATTGCTTATCAATAAAAGGCGCGCTCACACCATCTTCATCTGCAAAGCATAGCCCTGAAGAGACAGCAAGTTTGTTGAGGCATAAATCTGATGATGTATAGCTATGTGTTTTCGCATCAAAGCCAAGTAAGCGAATATAATTTGATAGGATGGTCGCATTCTCAGTAGCAAGCAGACAGGCTTTGTGAAGCTGGGCATCTGTAATCCAACTTGTGCCTGCCTCACCCTCATAAGGGTCACGATAGGTCTCAACAGCTATAACAATGGCGGTATCATGATGGCCAACCATACGCGCTGGCGTTGAAACAGATTCCCGCAAGTCCGCCATAATATGATCAATGCCTGAGGCAAGAGTTTTGGTCTGGCGTGTCATAATATCTTGCGCAAGGCGGTCAATCTCTGGATTGACCTTTGGCTCTGCAAGCCATGCTTCATCAGTGATAGGCCCGATACCCACTAGGCTCGCATCTTGAAAATAGGCAAACGCTTTTAAATGTGTGGCACGCTCTTTAGGGCAATCAGGGATAACAGAGACAGCCGCATTAATATGACCATCACGAATCGTATCCATCATCGCTTGGTGATCAGCCATCGCGTTAATAATATGATGGGGATTATCGGGGCGTGAAAAATCTAAATCAGGGGTTGTGATAGGGGCAAGGTCGGGCATCGCCTCTTGGCGTTTTAGCCTATTGAGTGGGTATAGCCCCTCATGAACGCCTCGTTTTTTTGAGGAGAATATGCGATGCGACCTCATGCTATGCCTCCTTATGCAAGCCCTGTTTTTGCGTGTGGCGGTAAATGACAATAGCCATCCCTAAAGAGATCATGCCTGCGATAAGAACAACAGTACAGGCGACGATAATATCACGGTCACCACCAAGCAAGATGATGATACTGCCCAAAAGGCTTCCTGCAATCATTTGCAGCGCGCCAATCACACCAGAGCCTGTTCCGGCATATTGTCCGGCAGATTTAATGCCGCCAATGACTGTATTGGCGATGGTAAGCCCGTTACTAAAGCCAAATAAACAGCAGGGTAGGACAATGCCTAAGACAGAGGTGACGCCAAGATATTGTGTTGCGAATAATGCTATCAGAGACAGGCTACATAAAATGCAGCCAATAAGGACAGCGCGCTCAATCCCCAAATTCACGACAAAAAACCGATTAGCAAGGTTTCCCAAAAAATACGCAACAGGTGTCAGCCCGAACCAAAAGCCAAATTCAAGCGTTGATACGCCAAGAGCGGCATAGCGATAAGGTAAAAAGCCATTCATGGCAAAGAACATCCCAACTTGTGTGCCACTTACGATAGCAAACCATAGGAATAACGGAATTTTCAATACATGAAGATAGGCTCTGCCAACTGCTTTGGGACTAAAGGATGGCTTGAAATCAAAGAAGGTTTCACGCAAAAGAAATGGCAGGAATATGACAAGCGTTAAGCCTGCCCCAAAAATCATCCACATCACACCGACCCAGCCAAATTGTGCGACAACCGCACCGCCCGTCATTAAGGCAATAATGGGCACAATGGCTTGAATCGATTGCACAGTCGCCATCTTTTTGGCGGCTTCCTGGCGTTCAAAGGCATCATTGATCATCGCCCGTGCCATTGAAATACAAGCCCCTGCACCAACACCTTGCAAAACACGTCCTAAGGTCAAGCTGGTAATAGAATCTGATAAAATTGTGATAATGCCACCAAATGCTATCATCACAGCACCTGCTAGGATGAAGGGGCGGCGTCCATAGAGATCTGAAAAAGGGCCAATCACAAGCTGGCTTGCGGCAAGCATCAACAAATAGCCTGTGAATAAGAATTGAACAGCATTCGCACTAACGCCCATCTCTGCTCTGATAAGAGGCAGCGCTGGGGTGATAAGCGTGATACCCATCACAGCTGTTCCAGTCGAAAGGCCGATGAGCCAAGATGGTGGTGCGTAAGCCGTTTTTAAATTTGTCATAAGTTTTTTATTATCTGCCACAAGACGTTAATGATGGTACGTCTGATGAATGATGGACGCTAATTTTTATTAGCAAATCAATGACGCATTTAAACACAGCCCTATGGGTTTATAATAACCAATTTACATGGTTAGACAAATTTTAAAGTCGTTTTATGTGTTCTCTGCAGATTGTTGTGATGGCATAAAAATAGGCGCCAAAGGACATAGAAACCCCTTGGCGCCTTATCATGTTATATCACTATTGTGATGCGCTTAGCGTTTTTGTAATGAGGTTCAAATTATGCTCGAACATCGCCACATAAGATGTCGCAGGAGCGCCTTTGACTGATAGGGCGTCTGAGTAAATTTTGCCGCCAATATCGATATTTGTCTCTCGTGCGATTTGCGCGATTAAATCGGCGTTTGAGATATTCTCAACAAACAAAGCACCTGCGCCCACATCTTTCAAAAAGACAATCAGATCGGCAAGTTCTTTGGCTGATGGCTCTGCTTCTGTATCAATGCCTTGCGGAGCAAGGAAGGTGATATCATAGGCATTTTCAAGATAGCCAAACGCATCATGCGCTGTCACAACAATGCGGCGCTCTTGTGGAATGCCGGCAATTTTTTCAACAGCCTCATCATGCAGCGCGCGCAATTGTGAACGATATGCATCGGCATTTGCCTTGAAGCTTGCGCTATCAGCGGGGCTTGCCTTGCTGAGGGCTGCCTCAATATTATCGACATATATAATGCCGTTTAAAAGCGAATTCCAAGCGTGCGGATCAACTTCCCCTTCGACAAGCAAAGGCATGACACCATCTGTGGCAACAGCGATAGATGCCTTTGTGCCTGACGCTTCGATTAATGTCGCAGACCAAGTCTCAAAACCCATACCATTTGTGATGATAAGATCAGCTTCGGCAACCGCAATCGCATCACCAGCATTTGGCTGATAGAGATGGGCATCAGCATCAGGGCCAACAATGGTTGTGACAGTCGCTTTATCGCCTGCCACTTGCGAGACCATATCACCCAGAATAGAAAAGCTTGCCACAACTTTGATCTGTGCCATTGCGGTGTTTGTTGAAAATAATAGCGCTGATAGCAACACAGATTTGAAAATAAACCGTCTCATCATACCGCCCATTTACATTCTTTTAGATTTTGACCACATGTTACCGCGCAAGCCCAAAGGTGACAGGCATAGGCTTGCGATAAATACAATGCCGGCGACAAGGACAATAGCAGGGCCAGTCGGCACATCAGCAAGATAAAAAGATAAGAGCAACCCAGCCCAACAGCTGAAGATCGCGAATAATAATGTCACAAGAAGATAGCTTGAAATGGTTGAGACCCAATAACGTGCGGCAGTCGCAGGTAAAATCATCAGCCCCACAGCCATCAATGTGCCAAGCGATTTAAATGCTGCTAGCAAATTAAGGACAACCAAGAACATAAACCATTGCTGAACAAGACCTGCATGAGATGATTGGCTATCATAGAAAGTCGGGTCAAAGGTCACGCTAATAAGGGGGCGCAATAACATGGTCATGCTAAGGATCGTGATGGTTGCTGTGACCCCGATCAGTAAAAGCGTATCATCACCAATGCCAAGTGTTGAGCCAAATAAGAAACTCTTTAAGGGTATGGCAGACCCTGCAGCAGATAAAATGAAAATACCCAAAGCAAGAGCTATCAAATATAAAGAGGCAAGAGAGGCATCTTCTTTGATTAAGGTACGCCGTGAGATCAGTGATGTGCCAAGTGCCACGATAACACCGGCGATAAGTCCGCCTGTAACCATCGAGACAACAGACAGCCCAAATGAGACAAAGGCAATCACAATGCCAGGTACAATCGCATGTGCCATCGCCTCACCTGCCAAAGACAGGCGGCGCAAAACAAGAAAGGCACCAATCGGGGCAATAGAGACGCTTAACACAAAGGTCGCCACAAAAGCGCGCTGCATAAAATCATAGGCAAACCAATCAAGCATCTCGGCCTCCTGCATCTGTCAGGCGTGAAATCCATTGCGCTTGCGTATGTGTTAAATAGTGATGCGATATCAGGTTCTCATTTGTCACAACATCATCTGTTTTGCCAAATAAGCCACGGCCATCACCAAGCAAAAGGCAGTAATCAGCAATACCCATAACAGATGATAAATCATGCAATACGATAATAAGGGTACGCCCCTCATCACGCCATTGTTGGATAATATCAATCAGCTGTGATTCTGTGCTCTGGTCAATAGCGGTAAAGGGCTCATCAAGGATGATGGTAGGGGCATCTTGGACAATGGCTCTGGCAAAAAAGCAGCGCTGAAGCTGGCCAGAGGAGCATTCAAATAAGGGCCTGTCAGCCATATGTGTGAGGCCTGTTCGCAATAACGCATTTTCAACACGCTCTGCCATAGCGTTATTAATGCCCTGCCAAAACCCTAATTGTGGCCATACCCCCATTGTCACAGCATCTTTGACGCGCATCGGGAAATGATTATCAATTGTGGCACTTTGGCCAAGATAGGCGATGTTTTTCTTCGTCGCTCCTGCCCATTGGACAGAGCCTGAAAGAGGTGATTGAATGCCAAGTAATGTGCGAACCAATGTTGATTTGCCCGCGCCATTATGACCAATGACCGCACAAATCTGGCCGGCGCCTAGATGAAAATCTAGCGGATTGCACAGTGCGGTGCCGTTATAGCCCAACACAATATTATGTGCAGTCAACATGACTTTGAATCCCCACCCGTCCCGTTGATATTAGCTGAAGATAATATAGCTAATGGACGTCCAAATTACAGCACATAGTAAGGCCGCGCCAGCACAAGCATGAAACAGGCTAAGAGAGGTCAAATCAAAGGGTGACTGTGATTTACCATGCGGCGCTTGCACATGAACTGTGGGCGCTATAATAGGTGGTGATGTTACGCTGGTTTGTGAGCCAGATGGTGCCATTTTTATCTCCAAAAGGGGTTACCCGCCCCAAGAAAGTGGTTTCGTGATTGGCAGGTTTTCTGGCTCATGATTTATCAGTTATGTCTGCCTTCCCAAATTTGCGCGATATGGCCTATCTGCTATGCAAATTCAGTGGTCTTGTGACACACATTAATCATTTACAGCTGCGGGTACAGCTCCGGATTTGCCGTAGTCAAAAAGCGTTTAGCGCACCGGATTCCCTATTATGTTTCAGGCTTAACTGAAACCACCAATAATATCTCGTTTATTACTTAAATTTACCCCTGTCAATAAGTTCCTCAGATATAGATAGCGCTTATAAGATCACCAATAGGCTTAACCAGCCAGCGGTCTCGCTTAGCATTTGACTTGCACCGCAAATATCACCTGTTTGCCCGCCAATATGACGCTTTGCCATCAGGGCAAAGCCGAAAGCAACAATCACCATGACAATCAGGCTTGGCAGAATCGCAACACCGCAAAAGGCCATCATTGGAAGGCTAAGAGCTGTGGCGAAGAAAAGCGGTTTATATGTTTGGCCAGATGCCATCTCGCCAAGGCCTGTATCACGCGCAGATGGAAGTAGGCATAAATAGGCAACCATGATTGTGCGGCTGAGGATGCTGATGGTGATGATGAGCGCTATCATGTCAAAATGCGGTGGCAGAGACGCAAGGCCAAATACACGCAAAGCCATCACCATGATAAGAGCCAAGACGCCATAGCTGCCGATATGGCTGTCTTTCATAATGGCTAATTTGCGGTCCCTATCATGGCCGCCGCCCATACCATCTGCGCTATCTGCTAGCCCATCTTCATGCAATGCCCCTGTTGCCAAAAGGCCAAGGCTTAATGCCAGAAGTGCGGCAATGATTGGGGGCAGCCCTACAAATGATAAGCCGCCATAGGATAGGGCGATGATGCTGCCTATGATACTGCCAACAAGTGGGAAGGCCCACCGTGATGTTGCAAGGCTAGGCGCTTTGCCAGATAGGGTGCCGGCAGGCAGGCGGCTTAATAGCATGAAGGCCAGCTGAACCTCGATAAGACGTCCACGCACCCACCCCATTATCTTAACCAATGCCTGCTGATTCAAATGTTGCCATATTATTATGACAGGCCACAGCCCCGCGCAAAATAGACAACGCTAAGGCTGCGCCAGTACCTTCACCAAGGCGCATATTCAAGTCTAGGATGGCAGTCTTACCCATCGCTTCAAGTAATTTGATATGACCAGGCTCGACAGATTTATGACCAACAAGACAATGGTCAAGTATTTGCGGGTTGATGCCATAAAGTGGTGCGGCAGCGGCTGTGCAAATAAAGCCATCTAGCATAACAGGAATGGACGCGGCACGTGCGGCGAGGATAGCACCGCAAATGGCAGCTTGTTCACGGCCACCAAAGGCGGCTAATGCGCTGAGATCTGAGCGGCGCCCATGCATCTCAAGGCCTTTATTAATGACATCGACCTTATGGGCTTGGCCTGCGGCATCAGAGCCTGTGCCTGCGCCAACCCACTCTTTGGTCTCGCCGCCAAAGACAGACGCTGCCAATGCTGATGAGATGGTTGAATTGCCAATACCCATCTCTCCCAAAAGGATGATATCTGCTGATGTGTCAATCGATGAGGCGCCAATTGCTAGGGCATCAAATAGCTCATCTTCTGAGAGGGCTTGTGTGGTGGTGAAGTCAGCTGTTGGCTTATCCAATGAGAGAGGTACAACATTTAAATTTGCCCCACTCACACCGCATAGCTGGTTCATTGCCGCGCCACCTGCATCAAAATTGGCGACCATCAAATGGGTGACTTCTTGTGGAAAAGGGTTCACGCCTTGTGCGCAAATGCCATGATTGCCTGCAAAGATAATCGCTTGGGCATTGTCAATTTTTGGCTTGTCTTGTCCTTGCCAACTAGCAAGAAAAACAGCTAATTCTTCAAGCGTGCCAAGAGAGCCTGGTGGCTTTGTTAAGTTATTTTGATGTGCTTGTGCGGCTGATGCGATGGCGTCATTTGCTTGTGGCATATTTTGCACGAATTGTAAGACGTCATCATGATTGCCAAATTGTGTCATGGGTGTGTCCCCTCACCGACCAGTTATTCACGGTCACTATTTTAATTTCAAAGGCATTCCAGAAATGCATGCATATACTTCGTCGACTGTCTTTGCAACGGTTTGGTTTAAACGACCTGCTTCATCGCGAAAACGCCTTGCAAGCGCATTTTCTGGCACGATGCCGGCGCCAACTTCGTTGGTTACAAAAATCACATCATCTTGGCGCGTGGTGATGGCATCCACCAATGCTTTTGTGGCTTGTGGGATATCTTTTTCTGAAAACATCAGATTTGATAGCCAAATGGTAAGACAATCAACAAGGCAGGTGCCTTGCCCATCTGTTTTGCGAAGCGCTTCTGCTAATTCTAGCGGCTCATTTATGGTGTGCCATTCATCGCCGCGCCTATCTTGATGCTCTTTAATGCGGCTTTCCATCTCTTCATCAAAGGCTTGGGCTGTGGCAATGTAGATAAGCGGTGTGCCACGCAAAAGAGCACGCTCTTCGGCAAATCGGCTCTTTCCAGAACGCGCACCACCAGTTACTAATAGCGAGTAAGACATGGCTAAATTCTTAGCCCAGAGAGTGTAAAAAGGGAAATCATTTTTGATGTCAGCCACGCCAGCCCATAAGGTTTTGAATTTTATCAGGCACGCCCCAAGCCAGCCGGCCGGCTATCTCTATGGTCAAACAGATGCTGATATTGGCCTGATTGAAGGGTCTGTGGCAGAGGGGGTGCGCGGTTTAATTGGCGCACCTGATTTGGTGGTATGTAGCCCTGCAACAAGATGTCAGAAAACCTGTGATGGTGTGTTATCTGATGATTATCCGCGCGAGACAAATGCTGATTTGTGGGAGCAATCATTTGGCAGATGGGACGGTCTTGCTTTCAAAGAATTGCCCGATATTGGCACTTTGCAAGATGAGGCACTTGCCGCCTTTGCCGCACCAGATGGGGAGAGCTTTATCGATTTGTGTAATCGTGTTCAGCCTGTTATTCGCCAGATTTGCCAGATGAGGGTAGAAGAAAATATCAGTTTGTTTGTCCATGCCGGTGTTGTCCGTGCGGCATTGGCATTAGCCTTTGGCAGTTATGCGGCGGCACTAAAATGTGAAATTGACCCTTTATCAGTTACAAATTTGCGCTTTCTGGGTGACGCAGGATTTTCGGTTATGGGCGTTAATCAGACGGTGTCATCATGATTTTGATAAGCGCCTTTTTGGCGGCATTGATTATCGACCGCTTTATCGGCTGGCCTGCGTGGTTATATCAGCGTCTATCACATCCCGTTGTGGCAATTGGGGCATTGATTAGCTGGCTTGATAAGCAGTTAAATAACAGCAGCAGGTCAGATTTTCTGCGTCGTCTTTTTGGTGTGCTATGTGTGATGATAGTGTGCTGTATCTGTCTTTTGGTCTCACTATTGCCTGCGCTAATTTATACAGGCGGTATCATTGATGGTGTGATCATTGCGATTTTGGCTTGGCCTTTTTTAGCCGCGAAATCTTTGAAAGATCATGTGGCGATGGTTGCCATGCCATTATTAGATAATGACACAGATACCGCACGCCAAGCGGTTGCGATGATTGTGGGACGAAACGCAAGCACCCTAGATGATACAGCCATAGCGCGTGCCAGTATTGAAAGCTTGGCAGAAAATACCTCAGATGGTGTCATTGCCCCTTTATTTTGGGGCATGATTTTTGGCCTTCCCGGTCTTATTATTTATAAAGCGATTAACACGATGGATTCTATGATCGGCTATCGTAATGCGCAGTATAAAGATTTTGGCTGGGCGGCGGCACGTCTTGATGATGTGGTAAACTTTATCCCGGCTCGCCTGACAGCCTGTCTTTATGCGCTCTCAACAAAGCGGTTTTTTACTTGTCTTAAAACAATCTTTCGTGATGGGGCAAAGCACCGCTCGCCAAATGCGGGTTGGCCAGAATCAGCGATGGCGGCCGCATTGAATAGACGCCTGTCTGGGCCGCGCATATATGATGGCGTCAAAAGTAATGATGCGTGGCTTTATAGCGAGGGGGCAGACCCAGATGGCCAAGATGTTATGAAAGCTATTCACCTTTATGATATTTTGCTGAATTGGGTGATTTTTATCGCTATGGTGTCGGTGATTTCGATGTTGTTTTATGGGTATGGCAGGTTGTAATGCGTGAACATGGCGGTGATTTAGATAGAGCCATTTCACTCTATGGTGGCACACGTCAAAGCTGGTTGGATTTGTCCACGGGCATTAATCCGCATGCCTATCATTTGCCTGATATAGCGCAAGATTACTGGGCTAATCTGCCTGATCATGCTTTATTTGAGGCAGCAGAGCGTGCCGCACAAAAGGCCTATCATACAGATGCGCGCTGTATGCCGATTGCCGGTGCGCAACAAGCCATCCAACTCTACCCCGCTATCATACCAAAAGGCGGGAATGATGCCCGTCTTTTAAGTCCCACCTATAATGAGCATGAGGCACAATTAAATAGACATGGCTGGCAGGTCAGTTTGTGTGATAGGCTTGATGATTTGCGTGGCGCTGATTGTGCGGTTGTTGTGAATCCGAATAATCCAGATGGGCAAGTTTTTACCCCTCAGCAATTGGCCGCCCTAGGAGATGAGGTTGGCACGCTGATTATTGATGAAAGTTTTTGTGACCCCCACCCAGAGGCGTCTTTATTGCCCCGCCTTGATAAGCAGATGGGTAATCGTATCATCTTGCGATCATTTGGAAAATTTTATGGGCTTGCGGGTATGCGCCTTGGCTTTGTCTGCGGTACAGGCGCCATGATCGAAGAGATGGCAGATGGTGCTGGGAAGTGGAATGTATCAGGCCCTGCTTTGGCCGTTGGTAGCGCTGCTTTGCAAGATGTGACATGGCGTGATGAGATGATTGGCAGGCTCACCCAAGAGGCAGATCAGCTAGATAAAATTGTCTGTGCGCATGGCTTAAAGCTTGTTGGCGGCACCACCTTGTTTCGCCTATATGAGGCAGATGATGCGCGCGCTATCCAGAACCAGCTTGCCAAAAACTATATTTGGAGCCGTATCTTTAGCTATAATCCAAAATGGATACGCCTTGGTCTGCCAGATGCCACAGGCTGGGCCCGATTAGAAGACGCACTAGCGTCCTAGACAGCTTTGGCCAAGATAGCGTCAATATCAAGATGCGCCTCTAGGTGATCTGCAAGCTTGTCTAATGTGGCTTCAATTGTCGCCTCAAAGGATGTATCAGCCGCTTTTACGCCTAAATTTTCCAGAAATTGCTTGCGAAAGGCATCTTGCGAAAACAGCCCATGAATATAGCTGCCTTGAACAGAGCCATCAGCAGAGCAAGCCCCATCAGGGCGGCCATCAATCATTGCAAATGGCCTCTCACAATCTGGCCCTGTGGTCGTGCCAAGGTGGATTTCATAGCCATCAACTTCAAGCTTTGAGGCACAATGTATGGCGCGGACTGTTTTCAGCGTTTTATCAGCATGCATAGTCGTTTCAATAGCCAAAAACCCAAGGCCTTCAGTGTGACCGGCAGGCCCTTCAAGCCCATCAGGGTCAGAAATGCGTTTGCCAAGCATCTGATACCCCCCGCAAATGCCCATGATTTTGCCGCCGCGCCGATGATGGGCGGCAAGATCAATATCCCAGCCTTGCTCGCGTATAAAGGCCAGATCTCCTCTTGTCGATTTAGAGCCAGGGATGAGGACAAGGTCTGTATCAGGCGCGATGGTCTGCCCTGCTTTGACCATGGTAAGCGCGATATTTGGCTCTTGCGAGAGCGGGTCTAAATCATCAAAATTTGCCATACGTGATAGGCATAAGCAGGCAATTTTATAAGGGGCATCATCTGATGTTTTAGCGATGTTGGATGCGATATCAAGCGCATCTTCAGCCGGCAGGCGCCATGCATCATTAAAATAGGGCAAGACGCCAAATCCTGGCCAGCCTGTGCGCTCAGCTATCAGCTGATAACCATCATCAAATAAAGAGACATCGCCGCGAAATTTATTAACGATAAAGCCTGCAATTTGTGCACGATCTGCTCCGTCCAATACCACATCTGTTCCCACAATCTGCGCGATAATACCGCCTCTATCAATATCGCCAACTAAGATCACAGGCACATTACCCGCAATAGCAAAGCCCATATTCGCAATGTCATTCGCACGTAAATTGACCTCAGCAGGGCTTCCCGCCCCTTCGACAATCACAAGATCATATTGTGCCTTTAGGCGGTTAAAACTCATCAGAACAGGTGCCATTAATTGCGGTTTTAATGAGGCATAATCACGCGCTTTCATAGAGCTATGACGCTTGCCTTGAATAATGATTTGCGCGCCTGTTTCTGTCTCAGGCTTGAGCAAAATCGGGTTCATATCTGTATGAGGGGGCAGGCTGCAGGCGCGTGCTTGCAGGGCTTGGGCTCTACCAATTTCGCCGCCATCATGCGTGACAGCCGCATTATTTGACATATTTTGAGGCTTAAAAGGTGCGACACTAAGGCCACGGTTTTTAGCCGCACGACATAGCCCTGCCACCAAAACAGATTTACCAACATTTGAGCCTGTGCCCTGTAACATAATCGCTGGCATGAGTGAGGACCGCCTTTAAAACTCAACACCCTTTTGTGCTTTGATGCCATCTCTGAAAGGATGTTTGATCAGGGACATTTCTGTGACCATATCTGCCGCTTCAATAAGCTCTTCTTTGGCATTGCGTCCTGTTAGCACAACATGTGTCATAGGCGGTTTATGATGAAGCAGGAAGTCAACCACCTCATCAATATCAAGATAGTCATAGCGAAGCGCGATATTGATTTCATCAAGCAAGACAAATTGCATATCAGGGTTGCTAATCAGCTCTTTGGCCCGCTCCCAACCTGCTTGTGCGGCGGCGATATCTCGTTCTCTGTCCTGTGTCTCCCATGTGAAACCTTCACCAGACACAACAAAGGTGCATTCTTGAGAAAAGCGTTGTTCTAGGAAGTCACGCTCGCCCGTGCGCCATGTGCCTTTGATGAATTGGACAACAGCGCATGGCATTTGGTGGGCGATACAGCGCATGATCATGCCAAAGCCTGATGATGACTTGCCTTTGCCAGCACCCGTATGGACGATAATCAGACCTTTTTCTTCGGTCTTTGTCGCCATAAGCTTATCTCTCGCAGCTTTGATTTTCTGCATCTTTTTATTGTGCGCCTCATTGCGAGCCGCGTCATCTTTTGATGGGATTTCTGAGGCACTCATGATGGTCTTTCCTTTAATTTAACGATTCGCCATAATTGCCAGAATTCTGGGCAAAAGACGATCATTCGTCATCCAAAATTTTGCCACCGATGCTTTTGCACTTCTGCTTTTGATGTGATACAAAAACGGGAAAAATAAATGTCGCATTCTGGGTAGCGATTTAAGTGGCCTTGCCGCTAACTGATAGTTAGATAATACCAACTCATGTTGCAAGCCTTTATCAGCATTTTATGGCTATGAACAGCGATTGTTCAGATAGTCATGATGGCTGAATTTGGCAGTGATATAGGACAATTTTATAGGGTTAAAATGCAAAATATTACAAAAATTCCCGTTACCATTATCACAGGCTTTCTAGGCGCTGGTAAGACGACTTTGATCTCACAGCTTATGCAAAACCCGCAAGATAAGCGTTTGGCAGTGATTGTGAATGAATTTGGTGATGTGGGCGTTGATGGTGATATCCTCAAAAGCTGTGCGATTCCAAATTGTCCAGAGGAAAATATTATGGAATTGGCCAATGGCTGTATTTGTTGCACCGTGGCAGATGATTTTATTCCCACAATTGAGCAATTAATGGCACTCGACCCTCAGCCAGATCATATTTTGATTGAAACATCAGGGCTTGCTTTGCCAAAGCCATTATTGAAGGCGTTTGATTGGCCTGATATTCGCTCTCGTATCACTGTTGATGGTGTGATTGCCCTTGCAGATGCAGAGGCGGTTGCAAGTGGGCAATTTGCACCAAACCTAGCGGCTGTTGAGGCGCAGAGATTGGCAGATGATTCGCTAGATCATGAAACACCTCTCTCAGAAGTGTTTGAAGATCAGATTGCGTGTGCGGATATGGTTTTGTTAACCAAATCAGATTTGGCAAGTGAGGCTGATAAGCAAAAAGCCAAAGATGTCATCACTGATACCGCGCCGCGTCAATTGCCGATTATTGAAATCATTGATGGGGTGATTGACCCGCGTCTTTTGCTTGGCCTTGAGGCGGCGGCAGAAGATGATATGGATGCGCGCCCCTCACATCATGATGGTGTGCCAGAGCATGATCATGAAGATTTTGATAGCGCGATTTTTGATATTCCAGAGATTGATGATATTGACGTGCTAACCGCAAAGATTGAACGCCTTGCAGATGAGCAACATATCTTGCGCGTTAAAGGATATGCGGCTGTCACAGGTAAGCCTATGCGGTTGCTTGTGCAGGCTGTTGGCTCTCGCATTCGCACGCAATTTGACCAAATGTGGCAAGAAAGCGCGCTACGCCAAGGACGTCTTGTTGTGATAGCAGAGCATGACCATATTGATATCGCGGCAATCAATGCCATTTTGCAGGGTTAGCCCATAGATGCATGTATTATTTGTTGAAAGACATGGCCTAGAGGAAACAGAACAGCCGGTTGATCTTGACCATCAGCCTGCTGATTTGGTTGTCTTGTCTTTCTCAGATAGTGATTTGGGCGCATTTGCGGCCGGATGGCATCGTGCCAATGAGGCGGCAAAAGAGGGGTTCCCTTCTTTGCGTCTTGCCAATTTGGCTGCGTTAAAGCATCCAGTTTCTGTTGATACTTATTGTGAAAAAACGCTCTGCCATGCGCGTGCCATTTTGGTGCGCTTGATTGGCGGTGTGCCTTATTGGTCTTATGGCCTGCATCAGGTGGCCAAGCTTGCCAAAAAGCATAATATCGCATTTGCCGTTATACCGGCCGATGGTCGTCCTGATAAACAGCTTGATGAGATATCAAGCGTGCCTGTTTCAACATTGCGCCGTTTGCAACATTTTTGTGAAACAGGTGGCAAGGTGGCAGCACATGCGGCACTTGCCCAATTGGCCTTGGCAGGCGGCCTTTATGCCGGCCCTGTAAATGGCGCAAAAATTGTCGGTAATGTCGGCGGCTGGTCACCTGAACAAGATGTGTGTTGTCCTGTGATCTCTTGTGGTTTTACAGAGCGGCCGCGCATACTCATTACCTTTTATCGCTCCTTTATCGCGGCGGCTGACCTGAAGCCCATTGCGGCATTATTTGACCAATTGCGCTCTCACGGCTTTGATGTGATGAGCTTGTTTGTGCCATCGCTAAAGGCCCCTGATGCGGCGCGATGGCTAAAGCGGCAAATCGCCTATTACAAGCCTGTTAGCATTGTCAATGCGACCTTCTTTTCTGGTAAGGGTAAATCTGGAGAATCGCCGCTTGATTGTGGTGATGTGCCTGTGTTTCAGCTTGCTCTTGCCACCTCTAACCGCCAAGCATGGCAAGAGGCTGATAGAGGTCTATCGCCCGCTGATATGGCAATGCATGTGGTGTTACCAGAGGTGGATGGACGCATTTTTGCAGGGGTTGTGTCTTTCAAAGAGCCAGAGGCCTTAGATGAAGGGTTGCAATTTGCCGCAATTGCGCATCAGCCAGAAGAGGCACGAATTAAGGCTGTCGCACAAAAAATTGCCAATTGGCATAAATTACAGACAACCCGGCTTGATGAGCAAAAACCAGCTTTGATTTTATCGACCTATCCGGGGCGGCCTTGGCAAATGGCTCATGCCGTGGGGCTTGATGCGATACAATCTGTGGAATCAATTTTATCATTCCTAGGTCATATTGAAGAGGGCACAAAACTGAATCTTGAAGCCCGCTTGCAAGATGAGACCATTAGCTGGGACTTAGCCTCTTATCGGGCCGCCTTGCAGAGCTTGCCGCGTGAGTTACAAGAAAAGCTTGCCGAGATATGGGGCGCGCCTGAGGATGATGGGCTTGTCAAAAATGGCGCTTTTCACTTCCCTGCTGTGCGATGCCATAATGCGCTTGTGGCCTTGCAACCTGAAAGAGGGGATGTGGCAGACCGTGATGCTGATTATCATGATATCTCGCGAACGCCGTCTCATAGTTATGTGGCTTTTTACCTCTGGCTTCAAAAGGCGTATCAGGCAGATGCGATTATTCATGTTGGCGCGCATGGCACATTGGAATGGTTGCCTGGCAAGGCGGTTGCTTTATCAGATGCCTGTTGGCCAGAGGCTTTGGCAGGGCATTTGCCTATCATCTATCCGTTTGTCGTGAATGATCCGGGCGAGGCTGCTCAAGCAAAACGCCGTATTGCGGCTGTGACGATGGGCCATATTCCCCCGCCTTTGCGCGTCGCAGATGCCCCCGCTCAATTTAGCTATTTGGAATCATTGCTTGATGAATATTCCAATGCAGATGGGCTTGATCCCAAAAGACGTGATCGCCTCAAAGATGAGATTCTCTCAGAGGCAAATGCCCTTCATATTTCCGCCGATCTTGGGCTTGGTGAAGAGAGCGACTCTGCTGAGGCTTTGACCAAAATTGACTCATTTGTCTGTGATATCAAAGAAAGCCAATTTGGTGATGGCTTGCATATTTATGGTGTTGGTGGGCAAGAGCAAAAAGCCTTTGAGACACAAGACTCAATTACCTCAGAGAGGCACGCTATTCAAAAGGCATTATCTGGCAAGCTGATTTCGGCAGGGCCTGCGGGCTCACCCTATCGCGGCAGAATGGATGTGCTGCCAACGGGGCGTAATTTATATGCCAGCGACCCGCTATCAGTGCCAACAAGAGCCGCCTATGCGCAAGGGGTGAAATTGGCAGATGAGCTTGTCCGTCGTAATCTGCAAGATAAGGGCGATTGGCCATCTGGTATCATTGTGGATTTATGGGGCTCTGCGACCATGCGTACCGCAGGTGAAGAATTTGCGATGGCATTGCATTTATTGGGGGTCAGGCCGCTATGGAATGAGGGATCAGAGCGTGTCTCAGGGTTTGAAATCCTGCCTTTGGGCGTGTTGGATAGGCCGCGTATTGATGTGACATTGCGCGTCTCTGGCCTGTTCAGGGATGTCTTTCCAACCCTTTCGACCTTATTCCAGCAAGCGGTTGAGGCATTAAGGGAGCGTGATGAGCGCCCCGAACAAAACCCCTACATCACGCTTGAAGATGATGACACAGCGCGGATATTTGGCCCTGCGCCTGGCAATTATGGTCTTGGCATGGGTGATGCGCCTGATCGTCTTGATGAGGCAGGGCGCAATGCGGCTGCACAAGCTTGGATTGCGGCAAGTGAATATGCGATTAATGGGGATGAGATCACGCCGAATAAAAAAGCGTTACTCGCCCGAATTAAACAAGCAGATAGCTTTGTCCATTTGCAAGATATGGCCGAAACAGATTTATTGCTTTCGGCTGATTATGCCGCGCATGAGGGCGGTTTTGCGGCGGCAAAGACTATAGTTGGCGGGTCTGCTAATTTGTATCATCTTGATAATACCAACCCTGAAAAGCCAGTAGCGCGCAGTGTTTCTGAGGAAATTGCCCGTGTGGTCTATGCCCGTGCTAGCAACCCTGAATGGCACGCAGGCATGATGCGTCATGGCTATCGCGGTGCGGCTGAGATTGCAGCAACCTTGATGCATATGGCAGCTTTTTCAAATTTGGCAGATGTTGTGGGCGGGCATTTATTTGATAAATTCCACGAGGCCACATTAGATAATGAGGATGTGGTTGCCTTTATGGAAGAGGCCAATCCTGAGGCTCTGGACGCCATGCGTGATTGTTTCAGACGCCTTTATGATTCTGGCCTATGGGATACAAAGCGGAACTCTATCAGAGCGACGCTTGAGGCGGTGTGATGGAACGCCCGCAAGCTAAGGGATGGTGTCCTACGACATTGGTGCCTATGCAATCAGGCGATGGGTTGATTGTGCGCATAAAGCCTGCTTTTGGGCGTCTTACCTCTGACCAAGCAAAAGCAGTTGCTGATTTAGCACGCCTTTATGGCAATGGGTTTCTCGATATCACAAGCCGCGCCAATATACAGATAAGAGGCGTGGATGAGGCCGCGCTGCCCTCTCTTATCGCCGCGCTACAAGGTCATGATTTGGCAAGCACAGATGAGGCTCGTGATAGGTTGAACCTTATTCTTGCGCCTTTTACAGATGAGACGATGATAGGCTATCACTGCGCCAAACGTCTTTATGAGGCTACAGTCTCTTTGCCAGAATTACCTGCCAAATTTGGCTTTGCGATTGATACAGGCGAAAAGCGTATCATAGCTAATGCCTCAGCAGATATCAGGATAGAAACAGATCAAAGCGGCGCTCTTATCATTAGGTGTGATGGGTGCGATACAGGCTTTCAGACAAGCCTTGATAGGATGATAGGTGATATTCAAAAGGTTTTGGCGTGGTACCTTGCCCAAAAACAAGAGGGCGCACGATTGGCGCGCATGGCACAATACGCACATGCCCAAAAGGTGCCAAAAGACTTTCGTCTCATCACACCAAATGAAACGCAGGATGATGTGCGTGTAGGCGCTCGCAAAGATGCGGGCTATGATATTCTCGGTGTGCCCTTTGGCCAATGCCATGCCGATAGCTTGTCACAATTAGCGATGCACACAAAACAGATAGAGGTGACGGTGAACCGTTGCTTAGTGGTTGATACAGGCGCTGGTGCAAAGACTGATTTTATCACCAAGCCAGATGATGGCAGGCTTGCGGTGATAGCCTGCCCAGGTGCGCCTGCTTGTGCATCAGCGACAATGGCAACACGCAATTTAGCTGAAGAATTGGCAAGTAAGATTACGGCATCAGCGGGGCTTTCGTGCGATAAAACCTATCATATTTCTGGTTGTACCAAAGGGTGCGCCGCACCGCGTGCAACTGATATTTGTATCATTGGTGATGGTGCGCATTATGCAATCATAGAAAATGGTTGCGCGTGGGAGCCGCCATCTATTACATCGCTATCAAGTGATGATGTGTTAAAGACAGTAAAATAAAAGTAAGGGCGAGCGCGTAATGCCACATATCTATGAAAAAAATGGGGCGGCCATTTATAGGGATTCTTTTGCGACAATCCGTGCTGAGGCACAATTAGCAGATTTTACGCCTGAAGAAGAAATTGTTGTTGTGCGCATGATCCATGCCGCTGGTCTCGTTGAATTAGCGCCACACGTCAAATTCACACCCACATTTGCCATTGATGCCAGAGCAGCCCTAGAGGCAGGCGCGCCTATCTTATGTGATGCCAGAATGGTAAGCGAAGGCATCACAAGAACAAGATTGCCTGCCAATAATGAGATTATCTGCACCCTTCATGACCCGAATGTGCGCCAGATGGCTAAAGAAGCAGGCAATACCAGATCAGCTGTGGCATTGGAATTATGGCGCCCACATCTTGAAGGGGCTGTTGTGGCAATTGGCAATGCGCCAACCGCGTTATTTCATCTTTTGAATATGCTTGAAGACCCTTCATGCCCACGCCCTGCGGCTATTATTGGCTGTCCTGTTGGTTTTATCGGCGCAAGAGAGAGTAAAGATGCGCTGATGGCAGCGCCGCCTGTGCCAAGCTGTATTGTCGAAGGTCGCCTTGGCGGCAGTGCGATTACAGTTGCAGCTGTGAATGCCCTTGCAAGCCGGATTGAGTAGAGGCTGATGACAGGTTTTGGAACAATATATGGCGTTGGTTTAGGGCCAGGTCAGCTTGATTTGATGAGTGTGCGTGCTGACCGGCTTGTGCGTGGTGCAAAACATATCGCTTTTTTCCGAAAAGCAGGGCGCGCTGGTCATGCGCGTACATTGGCAGGGCCTCTATTGGCTGAGGGCGTGATTGAATTTGCGATGGAATATCCTGTGACAACAGAAATTCCGTTGAGTGATCCACGCTATAATCAGCAATTATCAGAATTTTATGAGGCCTGCTGTGCGCATATTATGGCAATCGCACAAGATGGTGAAGATGTGATTGTGCTATGTGAGGGCGACCCGTTTTTCTATGGCTCATTCATGCATATTTATAATCGTGTGAAAGATCACTGTCCTGTTGAGGTGGTGCCTGCCATTACAGGGATGTCTGCGGCTTGGACTGCGACAGGGGCGCCAATTACATGGGGCGATGATGTACTAAGCGTGTTAATGGGCACGCTTGATAGGCAGACATTGGAAACACAATTGGCACAGACCAATGCCGCTGTGATTATGAAAATCGGGCAAAATTTGCCAAAGGTGCGGCAAGCGCTTCAAGATTCTGGTCATTATGAGTCTGCTTATATTGTGGAATATGCCGCAATGGAAAATCAAAGCGTGGCATTGCTATCTGATTATGACCAAGAACGGGCGCCTTATTTCTCGATTATCATTGTTCATGGGCAAGGGAGACGGCCATGACTGGGCGCATAATGGTTGTAGGGCTTGGCCCCGGGCATGAGGGGCATATCACCCCACTTGTCAGTGAAGCGGTAGCGCGTGCCACAGATGTGATTGGCTATATCCCGTATGTTGAGCGTATTGCCCCGCGTCAGGCACTGACGCTTCACCCAACTGATAATCGTGTTGAGGCAGAGCGTGCCCAACATGCGCTAGAGCTGGCAGAAAAGGGGCGCCAAGTGCTTATCGTCTCATCTGGCGATCCAGGTGTGTTTGCTATGGCATCAGCCTTGTTTGAAGTCTTTGAGCGTGATAGCGCAAGATGGCAGGATATCGCGATTGAAATCTTACCGGGCATTACCGCCATGCTCGCCGCCGCATCAAGAGCAGGCGCGCCGCTTGGGCATGATTTTTGCGTCATTAACCTCAGCAATAATCTAAAGCCATGGGCGATTATTGAAAAAAGAGTGCGTTGTGCGATTGAAGCTGATTTGGCAATGGCATTCTATAATCCGCGCTCTAAATCACGGCCGGCTGAGTTTGAAAAAACACTGACCTTATTAAAGACGCATTGCCAAGATGATAGGCCAATACTCTTTGCCAGAGCTGTTTCAACAGCTGATGAGGTCATTCGCGTTGTGCCTTTGTCGCAAACAACCCCTGATATGGCAGATATGAAGACAGTGGTCATTGTTGGCTCATCCCAAACGCGCGTCGTGTTGCAAGGTGATAAGCAATGGGTTTATACGCCGCGCTCTTATCCGTTTGATAACAGCCATTGATGAACAGCCTCAGATGAGGCGACCTCATCTCTTCCTGTGATGGCAGGGCGTGTAATCATGATGACCTCTATGCCAAGCGCTCTGGCGGCCGCGATTTTTGCATAAGCACCTTTGCCGCCTGCATTTTTTGCCACAACCATATCAATCTTGTGATGGCGCATAAGGGCTATGTCATTTTCGGCTGTAAATGGCCCGCGCGATACTTCGATCACCTTATCAGGAAACGCAGGCTCCACCGCAGGCGCATCAACAAGGCGCAGAAGATAAAAATGTTCTGGTTTGTGATAAAATTGGTCTAAATGCATGCGACCAATGGCAAGCATGATACGCTTATTTTTTTCCGGCAGGGCATCAGCGGCAGCGGCTATATTTGGGACATTATGCCATTTATCATTTTCTTGTGCCTGCCATGCGGGGCGGGTGAGTGCGACAAGCGGAATATTGGCCTGCTCGCAGGCGGCAATTGCATTATGGCTCATCTGAGAGGCAAAAGGATGAGTAGCATCAACCACATGGGTAATATTCGCTGATTTCAAATAGGCCACAAGACCCGCAATACCGCCAAAGCCACCAATTCGTTTCTCGATAGGCTGGGGGCGCACTCTCTCAACGCGCCCTGCATAAGAAATAGTAGCTTTCACATCAGTTTTTGAGATATACTCCGCCAACGCAGATGCTTCTGTTGTACCACCTAGGATTAGGAGATTGTGCGGCATGAAAAGTGACCCTTGGTTAATCATCATTGGTATGGATGGCGGTGGCTATGACCGCCTGTCAGCTGATGCACAACATCATATCCAAACAGCCAAATTTATTATAGGGCCAAAACGTCACTTGTCTATGTTGCCACCTGTTGGTGCCGTGACACAAGACTGGCCTGTGCCTTTTGTAGACGGGGTTGCCCTTTTGCTTGAAAAGCGGGGCACACCGTCTGTTATGCTTGTGTCTGGTGATCCGTTTTGGTTTGGCGGCGGCACTTCAGTAACGGCGCATCTTCAGGGTGATGAGTGGCGCGCGCTTGCGGGACATAGCTGTTTTTCACTTGCCGCCTCTGAGATGGGATGGCCGCTTGAGCATGTGATGTGCCTTGGCTTGCATGCCGCGCCCCTATCTCGGATTCGTCCTCATTTGGCGCGCAGGCAAAAGATTATGGCGACCATGCGTGATGGTGCAGCGGTGCAGGATTTGATGCGCTATCTTGTCGAAACAGGTTTTGGCGAAACACAAGTTACCTGCCTTGAATCATTAGGTGATAAGGCGCAGAAAACCATCTCAGGCCAAGCACAAAATTTAACAGATGCCAGCCTATCGCACCCCGTGATGGTGGCATTATTAATCGACGGTGAGGGGCGTGTTATGCCGCGCACTGCTGGTCTGTCTGATGACTGGTTTGACCATGATGGGCAAATCACAAAATCACCGATTAGGGCTTTGACATTAAGCGCGCTTGCGCCAAAAGCGGGGGAGTATTTGTGGGATTTGGGGTCAGGCTCAGGTTCGATTGCGATTGAATGGCTGTTATCTGGTGCGTCACAGCGTGCGACAGCGGTTGAAAAACACGCCGATCGTGCCAAGAGGATTGAGCGCAATGCCATGGCTCTTGGTGTTGACCATCTTGACGTGGTGCATAGTGATATCAGTGCGGCGATTCATCAGCTACCTGTGCCTGATTGTATTTTTGTTGGCGGCGGCCTGAGAGAGGCGTTGCTCACAGAGCTATGGGACCTTATGCCAAAAGGGGCAAGGCTTGTGGCCAATGGTGTGACGATTGAAACAGATCAGTTGTTAACAAAAGCCTATGGCACGTTGGGGGGACATTTAATGCGCCTTGAGAGTGCCTCTTTGCAACCAATTGGCACAATGAACGGGTGGAAGGCGGCCTACCCGATAACGCAATGGTCTGTCACAAAGTGATGGGTGGGGCGATCATCATTGGGTTTGGGTTTCGGCAATCTGCCACGCTGACAAGTTTCGAAGATGCTTTTTCCCAGATGGAGATGACCGCCTCTTGCGCAGGCATAGCTGTGCCAGATGATAAGATAGATCATCCGCATCTATTGGCTTTTGCTGAAAAAAAGGGGCTTAGGATTTTTGGTGTTTCCCAAGCAGTAATTGCCGTGATGAAGACACCAACCCAATCTCATATCATTAAACAAAAAAGACAGGTTGGAAGTGTTGCTGAGGCGGTGGCACTTGCTTTATTAAAGAAGCCAGCACGTATTGTGAGGACAAGGTGCATCTCACAAGATAGAAAAGCGGTATGTGCCGTTGCTGAAGGAGTGTTATTATGACAGTGCATTTTGTAGGGGCCGGACCTGGTGCGCCTGATTTGCTGACAATCCGTGGTAGAGATATTATTGCCAAATGTCCCGTCTGTTTATATGCGGGCTCGCTTGTGCCAGAGGAACTGCTTGGCTATTGCCCTGATGGCGCAAAAATCATCAATTCAGCCCTTTTGGATCTTGATGCGATTATTGATGAATGTGTTGCAGCGACCAATGCTGGTCAAGATGTGGTGCGCTTGCATTCAGGTGATTTATCCATCTGGTCTGCGATGGGTGAGCAGATAAGACGCCTTCGTGAGGCTGGTGTGCCTGTGTCTGTCACACCCGGAGTGCCAAGTTTTGCGGCCGCGGCGGCGGCGTTACAGTCTGAGCTGACACTGCCGGGGTTGGCGCAATCTGTGGTTCTGACAAGAACACCCGGGCGAGCCTCTGCTATGCCAGAGGGTGAGAGCCTTGATAATTTTGCCAAGACAGGGGCAACGCTTGCCATTCATCTTTCAATTCATAATCTGAGCTATGTCACAGACAGCCTTATTCCCCATTATGGCGCGGCCTGCCCTGCGGCCATTGTCTATCGTGCAAGCTGGCCTGATCAAAAGATTTTGAAGGGCACCTTATCTGATATCCATGAGGGTTTGACCAAAGAGATTGAACGCACAGCCCTGATATTGGTAGGCCCTGCCCTTGGCGGGGATGGGTTTGATGAAAGCTGTCTTTATGCCACCTATTATGATCGCAGGTTTAGACCGCAATCAGCACGTGATGAGATTAAAACACCTGAAGGGACAGACAAATGAGTTTGCCAAGAGGGGTCTTAATTTCAGCGCCTAATTCTGGTGCAGGCAAAACAACGGTGATGCTTGGCTTATTGCGTGCGCTTCGCGATAGGGGCATGCAGGTGCAACCCTTTAAAAGTGGCCCTGATTATATTGACCCTGCCTTTCACCTCGCAGCCGCAGGTCGTCCCTCTTATAATCTTGATAGCTGGTCTATGTCTGAGGGGTTGATGGATGCGATTGCTGGCAAGGCTGAAGGGGCAGATATCATCTTGGCAGAAGGCTCAATGGGTTTGTTTGATGGCGTGGCTGGCCCGGGGGCATTTGGTCATGGCTCAACGGCTGAGACAGCTTTGCATTTTCACTGGCCTGTCATTATGGTGCTAGATGTTGGCGGACAAGCCCAATCAGCTGCTGCCACTGCGCTTGGCTTTAAGACCTACTTTAAAGATTTGCCTTTTGCAGGCGTGATTTTAAATCGTGTGGCAAGCCCGCGTCATGAAAGATTAACACGTCTTGGTATGGAAAAAGCAGGCATTGAGGTGCTTGGTGTCTTGCCACGTCGCCGTGACCTTGCCTTGCCAGAACGTCACCTCGGTCTTATTCAGGCGGTGGAGCATCCTGATCTTGATAAGGCCATTGCTGGCTATGCGGAATTTCTGGCAGATAATGTTGATTTGGATAAAATCATTGCCGTTGCCCAGTCAGGGCATAAAGACAATGAGGGCGTCCTCCCACTTGCCCATCCGCCGGGACAGCGTATTGCGCTTGCACGTGATGAGGCGTTTTCCTTTACCTATCCCCATTTGCTCAGCCATTGGCAAGATAGCGGGGCAGAGCTGTGTTTTTTCTCGCCGCTCGCTGATGAAATGCCAGATAAAGAGGCTGATGTGATTTGGTTGCCCGGCGGTTATCCAGAGCTTCATGCCGGGAAATTGGCAAATGCGCATAAGTGCTTTAACGCCATCCGCACCCATGCCAAAACACGCCCTGTTCATGGGGAATGTGGGGGCTATATGGCACTTGGTGAGGCGCTGATTGATAAAGAAGGTGTCTCTCATCCTATGCTGGGGCTTCTTGGGCTTGTGACAAGTTATGAGAAGCGTAAATTCCACCTTGGCTATCGCATGGCGACCTCTATCGCAAAGACATCCTTATTTGATGAGGGGTCTGTATGGCGTGGTCATGAGTTCCATTATAGCCAAATTCTGACACAGCCAGATGAGGCTTTATTTTCAGTTGTCGATGCCACAGGTGATACGGTAAAAGAAACAGGCTCTGTTCGTGGTCATGTTACCGGAACATTCTTCCATATGATTGCAAAGGGATAATGATGGCTGGTTTCGTTAGTTTTGTCAGCTCAGGGCCCGGTGACCCAGAATTATTGACCGTCAAGGCGGTTGAACGCCTGAAATCAGCCGATGCGATTTTATTTGATGATCTCTCATCAGGCCCGATTTTGAAATATGCTAAACGTGATGCTGATTTGGTTGGTGTTGGAAAGCGCGCTAATCGCCCGTCTCCAAAACAAGATGCTGTCAGCCAATTGTTGTTAGAACACGCCCAAAATGGCGGTCATATTGTCAGGTTGAAATCTGGTGATAGCGGTCTGTTTGGACGCTTGGAAGAAGAGCTAACAGTTTTGCGGAACGCCGGTATTCGGTATGAGATTATCCCCGGTGTGTCATCTGCGTTTGCGGCAGCTGCGGCGGCAGGTATTCCGCTGACAAGACGCCTTAATGCGCGCCGTATCCAATTTGTCACAGGTCATGATGTGACAGGCGAATTGCCTGAGAATTTGAATCTTGCCGCCTTGGCTGATCCCATGGCAACCACGGTGGTTTTCATGGGCAAACGCACATTTGGCAAGATGCAGAAAATGCTGCAAGATTATGGCCTGCCAGCTGATACACCTGCTTTATTAGCAGAAGCGGTTGCCACATCTGAGCAGAAATTAACGCGTACAACTATGGGTGAGCTTGCTGCCCACTTAGCACAAGAGACCTCGCCAAATCCCGCTCTAATTCTTTATGGGCCATTGGCAGACATGGATGAGGGTGATGATGATTGAGCTCTGTCTTGTTGGCATTGGCACAGGCAATCCTGATCATGTCACCATGCAGGCTATTTCGGCATTACGGTCTGTTGATATCATCATTGTGCCACGCAAAGGTGATAAGAAAAGCGACTTAGCTGATTTGCGTCATCAGATTTGTGAGACATTGCTTGGCGATGACAGCCCGCCTTTGTTTGAATTTGATTTGCCTGTGCGCGATGATAAGAAGGCCTATTTTTCAGCTGTGGATGACTGGCATGATGCCATTGCCGCTGTCTGGCAAGAGGCGATAGATACCGCGGCGGATAATTTGCAAAAACCCGTATCATCAGTTGGGCTTCTCATCTGGGGTGACCCGTCCTTATATGATAGCTCTTTGCGCATTGCCTCGCGCCTGTCGCCTGAGCCGAACATCACGATGATACCAGGGATTACATCAGTGCAAGCTTTGACCGCAGGCCATAAGATACCAGTGAATGAAATTGGCAAACCCTTTATGGTTACCACTGGTCGGCAATTGCGTGATAGCGGCTTTCCAGATGATGCTGATACCATCATTGTGATGCTTGATGGGCATTGTGCGTTTCAAACGCTTGATAGGAAGGCCTATCATATTTGGTGGGGCGCCTATCTTGGGATGGAGAATGAAATCCTGATAGAGGGCGCTTTGCATGAGGTTTGTGATAAGATTATCGAAACACGCCAATTAGCACGTACAGCGCATGGGTGGTTGATGGATTGTTATATGCTGCGGCGGCTTGGCAAAAAAGAGGAATAAAATAATGAGCGCAGGGCGTATATTTATTTTTGGGCTTGGCTATGTCGGACAACATCTAGGCCACGCGCTTGCCGCGCAAGGCTGGCATATTACGGGCACAACAAGGCGGCCTGAGTTACTGCGCAGTCAGCTGCCATCTGATTGGGATATTCTGGCATTTCAAGATGATGCGCCAATGGCCGATTTATCAGACCATCTTGCTAAGGCCACCCATCTTATCACCACAATCTCAGCGATTGGCGGCTATGATCCTGTGATGCGCCATCATGCAAAAGAGCTTGCCGCATTTGATGGCTGGGCAGGCTATGTGTCCGCCACATCTGTTTATCCCGATCAAAAAGACGGGTTTGTTGATGAAAGCGTACCAGCGGCCCCTGCTACCAAAAGAGGGCAGGCCCGCCTTGAGGCAGAAAATTTATGGCTAGAGGTCTGCAAGGCAGAGATTTTGCGTGTTGCAGGTATTTATGGCCCACAGCGCAATGCCATTCGCGCGCTCTTGGATGGCAAAGCGCGCATTATCGAAAAAGATGGGCAATTGTCAAATCGCATTCACCAAAGTGATATTACGTCAATTATATTGGCCGCGATGGCAAAACCGCGTGCGGGGCGCATCATTAATTTATGTGATGATGAGCCAGCGGCACAAGGTGATGTGGTACGTTTTGCGGCTAAGCTTCTTGATGTTGAGCCGCCAACGCCTGTGGCCTTTGAGGATGCTGACCTGACGCCAATGGCACGGTCATTTTACGTCTCAAAGCGTAAATTGAAATCATCACTTGTCGGGCCCGAATTAGGGGTGAATTTGCGCTATCCTACCTATCGCGAAGGCTTGAGGGCTTTGTTGGAATTTGAAGTGGCAAAGGGCAAATCGTGATAGCAGACATAGCAGCTAGAGGCATTGGCTTACTTATCTGTCCCGGGGTCTAATAAGGCTAGCAGGTCTAGCAAGGTTTCATATTTGTCCTGCCCAAGACGCGTTTTAAAGTCAGCAACAATTTGTGCTGTTTGTGCCGCGCGGTCATCAATGATCTTTTGACCGGTGCGCGTGATTTCAATAATTTGGCGCCGCCTATCTGTCGTATCTCGCGTTTGTGTTACGAGCCCCTTTGTGCGCAAGGTTGAGGCAATGCGGGTGAGGCTTGGAAAAAGCAAGCTGGACCTATCAGCAAGTGTCTTTGTATCCATCGGGCCATAGTCTGCTAAAACACGCAAAACACGCCATTGCTGTTCTGTGATGCCAGTCTGTGAGAGCATATCGCGAATAGGCCCCATCACACCCTCGCGCGCACGGATAAGCGCAATAGGCAATGATCGTGATGTTGGCGGCAATATGTTTGTCATAGAAACCCTCAATTTTCCCCGATATAATTATGGCACCACAGGGCAACTATTGACAATAACACAGTTTCTTATTTACGGTCATAATAATTAACATGTTAAGGATTAATGATGGCGCATTTTCACATCGACTATTCTGCAAACCTTGAAACAATCATTGATATGACAGCGTTATGCGAGGCAATCCGCGCCTGTGCAGCGGCTAGTGAGACATTCCCCACAGCAGGTGTTCGTGTGCGTGCAACGCGCGTGGATCATTATGCGATGGCAGATGGTCATAAGGCTCATGGTTTTATTGATATGTCTGTGCGACTTCGTGCGGGGCGTACTGATGAGGTGAAACAGCAAGCAATGGCAGAGATTTTTGCAACATTAAAAGACTTCACCGCACAGGCTATGGAAACCCATTCCATCGCCATTTCAGCAGAGATGCGTGATATTGATGCTGACCTGTCACCGAAATTTGGCAATGTACGCGACCATATGGAGGGCACGCAATGAGCGTTTTAGATGAAAATATTAAAAAGCTTGAAGGCTATCTTGCTCGCTTTAAAGATACAGGCATTTTAAATCGTATCGCAGGCCAAGATGTGGTGGGATCGCAAGGGGCGTTCCAGACAATTTCACCTGTTGATAAATCTGTTATTTGTGATGTTGCCCATGGTGATGCCACAGATATTGATGCTGCAGCAAGTGCTGCCCATGATGCTTTTGCGGCGTGGCGTGATATGCCAGCAGAAGAGCGCAAGAGCATTTTGATCCGCATTGCTGATGCCATTGAGGCACGCGCAGAAGAGATTGCGCTTTGCGAATGTTGGGATACAGGACAGGCTTTTAAATTTATGTCAAAGGCCGCTTTGCGTGGGGCAGAGAATTTCCGCTATTTTGCTGATCAAGTGGTTCAAGCGCGTGATGGTCAACATTTGAAATCGCCGACATTGATGAATGTCACCACAAGAGTCCCCATTGGCCCTGTTGGTGTTATCACGCCTTGGAATACCCCGTTCATGCTATCAACATGGAAGATTGCGCCTGCCCTTGCGGCTGGTTGTACAGTTGTCCATAAGCCTGCCGAAGCCTCCCCACTTACGGCGCGTTTGCTTGTTGAGATTGCCGAGGAAGCTGGTTTGCCAAAAGGTGTATTAAATACCGTTAATGGCTTTGGCGAAGTGGCAGGTAAGGCACTTTGTGAACATCCCAAGATTAAGGCTATTGCCTTTGTTGGTGAAAGCCGCACAGGTAGCCTCATCACCAAACAAGGGGCAGATACCCTAAAGCGCAATCACCTTGAATTAGGGGGCAAAAACCCCGTGATTGTATTTGATGATGCAGACCTAGAACGCGCACTTGATGCAGCTATTTTCATGATCTATTCCATCAATGGGGAGCGCTGTACCTCATCATCTCGGCTGTTGGTTCAAGACACAATCCAAGAGGCGTTTGAGGCCAAATTAATAGAGCGTGTGAATCATATCACAGTTGGCCACCCGCTTGATCCCAAGACAGAAGTTGGCCCACTTGTCAGCCAAGAGCATTTTGACAAGGTGACAAGCTATTTTGAAATTGCAAAACAAGATGGTGCGACAATTGCGGCAGGAGGTAGAGCGGTCGGTGATGAAGGGTATTTCATCCGCCCGACTTTATTCACAAAGGCGCATAATAAAATGCGTATTGCACAAGAGGAAATCTTTGGCCCTGTTCTTACCTCGATTGCTTTTTCAACCGAAGAAGAGGCTCTTGCGATTGCCAATGATACGGCCTATGGCTTAACAGGTTATGTATGGACAAATGATTTGACCCGCGCTTTGCGCTTTACTGATAAGCTAGAAGCTGGAATGATTTGGGTTAATTCTGAAAATGTCCGTCACCTGCCAACACCATTTGGCGGCGTCAAAGCAAGCGGCATTGGCCGTGATGGCGGTGATTGGTCATTTGAGTTTTATATGGAGCAAAAGCATATTGGTTTTGCAACTGGTCAGCATAAAATCACAAAATTGGGAGCATTGTAATGCCCGTACCTGCGCCAAATCTCTATCCTGATTTTAACACAATACGCCTCAGCCATCTGTGCTTGAATGTTGCTGATCTGGGCGTATCAAAAACCTTTTACACAGATATCCTTGGGATGCAGGTAACAGATGAAACTGACAGCCATATCTATTTGCGCGCGATGGAAGAACGTGGTCACCATTGTGTGATTTTACAGAAATCAGATCAGCCAGGCACGGTTGAGGTTCTCGGTTTTAAGACGTTTGATGAGGATGATGTTGATCGCGCTGAAGCCTATTTCAAGGCAAAAGGGCGCCCAACACAATGGGTGGAACGCCCTTATCAAGGCAAAACACTGCTGACATCTGATAATATGGGCATACCGCTTGAGTTTTATCATAAGATGGATCGCCTTGCGCCAATTCATCAAAACTATGCGCTATATCGCGGTGTAAAGCCCTTGCGTATCGATCATTTTAATTGCTTTAGCCATGATGTTGATGCCTCTGTGGCATTTTATTCAGATTTCGGTTTCCGCGTTACAGAATATACCGAAGATGAAAAGAGCAAAAAATTATGGGCAGCATGGATGCACCGTAAAGGTGGTGTTCATGATATGGCTTTTACAAATGGCACAGGCCCGCGTATGCACCATGTCGCCTTTTGGGTGCCAACGCCATTGAATATCATTGATTTGCTTGATTTGATGGCCACCACCGGTTATGTCGCGAATATTGAGCGTGGGCCCGGTCGCCATGGTATCTCGAACGCCTTTTTCTTATATATTCTAGATCCAGATGGGCACAGAATCGAGATTTATTGCTCAGACTATCAAACAGTCGATCCAGACCTTGAGCCTATTAAATGGGATTTAACTGACCCGCAAAGGCAAACGCTATGGGGCGCTGCTGCACCAGAAAGCTGGTTCAAGCATGGCACAAAATTTGTGGGTGTTGATACAAAAGAGTCGGACATTACAGCAAGTCCGATAATCGCCCCATGATGCGCTTTACCACTTTTTCTGTCGATGGCAGATTTTATTATGGCGCGGTTACGGATGAGGGGATGATTGCCCTGAATGATAGATTCCCGCAATGGCCGACTTTGCGTGATGTTATAGAGGCAGGCGGTTTGGGTGAATTGACAAAGGAAGCTGAGGGCGCGCTCATCACCCATAAAGCGTTTCAGTTTGAGATGGTCATGCCAAATGCCAGACGTATTTTGTGCGTTGGTGTGAATTTTCCTGATCGAAATGCCGAATATAAAGATGGCAGTGAACAGCCAAAATATATGTCACTATTCCCGCGCTTTGCCTCTGGTTTTACAGGTCACAACCAGCCTTTGATCAGACCGCCTGAAAGTCACCAATTAGATTATGAAGGTGAGGTGGCGATTGTAATTGGCAAAAGGGGTCGTCGTATCTCACAAGAGGCCGCTTATGACCATATTGCGGCTTTGACCATTTGTAATGAAGGCACAATTCGTGATTGGGTGCGCCATGCTAAATTCAATGTCACGCAAGGCAAAAATTGGGATAAGTCAGGTGCGATTGGCCCATGGCTTGTGCCATTTACCGATGCTTCTCAGCTTGATGATGCGCGTATTGTAACACGGGTGAATGGTGAGGTGCGCCAAGATGATAAACTGCGGCGCATGATGCACCCTATTCGCCGCGAGATCGAATATATCTCAACCTTCATGACGCTTGAAGCAGGTGATATCATTGTCACAGGCACGCCAACAGGCTCTGGTGCGCGTTTAGACCCACCACAATATTTGAAGCCAGGTGATATTGTTGAAGTTGAAGTAAATGGCATTGGCACTTTGCGTAATATGATTGAGGATGAACAGCTATGACGCCTGAAGAGCATAGACAAGCTGCGGCAGATTTATTACAGGCAGAGGAGACGCGCACGCAAATCGGGCTGTTGACAAAGCAGTATCCTGATATGGGGATGGATGATGCGTATGAAATTCAAAATGCGATTTATCAGGCGAAGCTTGAAAAAGGGCGTCATGTTATCGGTTGGAAAATTGGTCTGACCTCAAAAGCCATGCAATATGCGCTGAATATTGATATCCCTGATAGCGGTATTTTGTTTGATGATATGGGTTTTGATTGCGGGGCCACTGTACCAAAAGGGCGCTTTATTCAACCGCGTATCGAAGCTGAGATCGCCTTTGTCATGAAATCATCTCTGGGCGGGGCGGATGTCACGCGTGAAGATGTAATAGCGGCAACAGATTATGTGGCGCCCTCACTTGAAATTCTTGATACACGTATTGTGCGCCTTGATGCGCAGACAGGGAAAACACGCACAGTCTTTGATACGATTAGTGATAATGCGGCAAATGCCGGTATTGTGTTGGGGCGCGAAAAGCACGCCGTCACTGATTTTGATTTACGATGGGTTGGTGCAATTACCTCGCGCAATGATGCGGTTGAGGAAACAGGCCTAGGTGCAGGCGTTTTGAATGACCCGATAGAAAGTGTCGTATGGCTTGCCAGACGCATGGCACATTATGGTCAGAGCATTGCCCCTGGTCAGATTATTTTGTCAGGCAGTTTCATCAGACCTGTTGAATGTCCCTCACAAACTCATATCCACGCTGACTTTGGTGATTTTGGCTCGGTAGATATTTCCTTCGCCTAGACAGGTTTGTCTTTTATCTTGGTGCGATCATGAAGTGATCAAAAAATGCCGCCACGGCGTCATGTGCCTGAACTGGCAAGATAGCGCCCACATGCTGATCAGGTCTTACGATGACAATACAGCCTTCGTCCTTATTGATGTGACGCGCTGCAAACACGTCATGCGCATCTTGATTATGGAAAAGTTTTTCATAATCCGTTAGCCCATATTTGCCCTTTGCTGGCCATAGGTAATTTGGCAAGTCAGGCACTGATAAATCATCTTGTTGGAAGATGGCATAGGTATCGATTAGAGAATCGATATCACTATTTTGCGCAGTGTATTTCAGCACGGGTGAGGCAGGGTCATTTGCAAGAAAATCGACCAATTGATAGGCATCAGATGTTGGGCTTGTGGGGTTTTGTGCGCCTCCAAATAAGAAGAGACGCCACCGGCCATCTGCTTTGACCAAATGCCCTAAATGTTGTTGGCGCCCATCAGCAAGGCGTGTGGCTTGGCACGAATGAAAGCGTTGGCCGATTTTAAAGCCCGGTGCCAAATGCTGATGCTCTTGACCTGTGCAAATATAAGAGGGGAAATATTCAATGGAAGTGCCGCTGACAAAACCGCTTTGACGCTTCATGAAAGCTTCAATTTCTGCTGTATCAATTTTGGCTTTTTCAGATGTGTCGCCAGCAGCTGGTCTTGTCGCCACAAGCTTAGATAATTCCCTGTCAGCATCGATCAGCTGTTGCGCGACCTTGCGCCGTTCGGTGCTATAAGTATCTAAGAGTTTTGGCTCATACTTGCCTTGTAATACGCCAGCTAGCTTCCAGCCAAGATTAAAGGTATCTGGCAATGAGGTGTTTAGACCCCAACCGCCCTTTGGGCTGTGGGTGTGGCACGCATCACCTGCAACAAAGGCACGCGGCATGACAGAGGCAGGGCTTCCAACGGGTCTGTCATCAAAGCGCTCTGCGAGACGTTGGCCAACGGAATAAATAGACCACCATGCCACTTCTTTGACATCTAACACATAAGGGTGGAAGATTTTTTGTGCCTTTGCGATAAGGTCTTGTTCGGTCACATTGATATCCGTTGCGCGCATCTCAGGATCAATCGTATCTAGCTCAATGTAGAAACGAATTAAATACCCTCCCTCGCGCGGGATGGTCATGACCGCACCATAATCTTTTGATTGGATAAAGCTTTTAATACGGATATCTGGAAAATCTGTGTTGAGCAAAATATCCATAACACCCCATGCTTTATTCGCACTATCGCCAATAAGCTTGATATCTAGGCTTTTGCGGACAATGCTTCGCGCCCCATCACTTCCCACGGCAAAACGTGCTTTTACGGTTTCAATTTTCCCTGCGCCAGCTTCATCAACTCTCTTGAATGTGGCTGTTATGGGGTAGGCGGTGATATCTTGTGTCAGGCTTTCATCAACCTCAAGGGCAAGTAATTCGCGGCTATAATGGGGGCGCAGATTGCTAACAGAATTTGCCATCCCATCAATGAGTAATTCATGCAAGCGTGCTTGGTTGACAATGCCATGCGTAAATTCTGACAAGCCTGCTCTGGCATCAGCAATTTTCTCTGTGCGCTTGATATTTTGCGGGTTTGCAGGGTCTGGTTCCCAGAAGGTGTTTTGCTTGAGCTGATAGGTCTCTTTGACGACCATTTCACTGCTGTTGAAAGCTTCCATGATCTCGATGGTGCGGCATGAAATCCCATCAGCGCGCCCAAATAAAAGGGGCCCTGAGGTCATATCTGTGATGCAGGTTGTAAGGTCTGGAAATTCTGACATTTGGCGCGCCATGGTAAGCCCCGCCGGACCTGTGCCAACAATCAGCACATCGACTTTACTTGGAAGATCTTCAATTGGCGGCGCTGGATAAGGCTTTCTGGCGGCGTCTGGCACTTGATAATTACCAGGCTTAAAACCATTCAAATGAAATTGCATTTACCGCTCTCCTCATTTGTGTTCATCAGTGCTGCCACAAACAACATGTCTTTGCCTGTTTAACTAATACGATAACAGCCT
>WTHV01000262.1 GCA_011525265.1 Alphaproteobacteria bacterium
ATACAAACCGTGCCATGACACTCGCACGTCGTCTTGAAGCTGGCTTTACCAATATTAATGGCCATGGGCCTACCGCAATGGACGGGCTTTCCCCATTTGGCGGCGTCAAACAATCTGGCATTGGTCGTAATTTTGGCGTTGATGGCATTAAGCAATTCCAAGATGTTCATTCCATCTCAGCACCTTTGGGCAATTTGCTTGACTGATCTTAACGAGCTGCTTGATGATGAGGCATCAAAGGAGCCTTGTAGCAATAAGATGAGTACCAAACGCATTAGAGCGTTAGAACGCGGTCTTGTGGTAATCGAAACCTTGTCACAATCAAGGTCGCTATCACTGGCACAATTGCGCGCAAAAACAGGGCTTGATAATGCAACCTTGCTACGCATCCTCGCAACCCTCATCGACAGAGGGTGGGTCAGGCAATTAATCGTTGAGAAGAAATATGAGTTATCACACTCACTAGAAAAGATTCTTGGCGCTGATTCCACAGGCCACCCTATGGCTGAAATTGCTGAGCCGATTTTACTGAAATTAAAAGACAACCAATTGGGCTTGCCCTCTGATCTATGTGCTATCATGGGCGATGGCCAATTTGAGATTGTCGAAAGCACAAGACAAAAAGGGCCGCTTGCACAAGACCGCACTGGCCTTGGCTTGCGCCCGTCATTATTTCTATCTGCCCATGGCCGCATTATCTTAGCCTCAATGCCGCCTGCGCAACGCACAAATCATGTGAATGCCTTTTTAAATAGAGCGCGCAAAAATGATATTAGCTGGTACCAAAGAGGGTTTTTGAAAGATGAATTAGCCATTGCGCAAAAGCAGGGCTATGCGATTAGAGAGAAAGATTATTGGGAGCCACCCTTTGATGGCACATCTTCGGTTGGCGCCATTGCCGTCATCATACAAAATGAACAAGGCATACATGGATCACTCAGCCTGCTTTGGCTTGAGGCACAGCATGAGCTGAAAGATATTTTGCAAGCAGGCTTGCTTGACAGGCTCAACGAGGCGGCAACGCAAATTGCGACAGGCCTGTCGCGCAACAACATTAGCGCGCCATAACAAACAAGTCGCCCAGCGATTTGGCATAAAAAATGCGCCGACACTAGCCGGCGCATCCTATTGTCTTAGATGGTAAAATTAGGGCCTATTCTAGCACACCAACTTCACGGTAATAACGCGCAGCACCTGGGTGAATTGTCAGGCCGCCAACATTCTTTGGTGCAAAGGCAACATCAAGCTGTTTTGCCCAAGGCGCATCAGAGGTGATCTGATCAACATTTTCCCAGAAAGTCTTTGTGATGTTATAGACCAAATCAGCATCTAGATCGGCACGAATGCCAATACCCACTGGCACATTCATTGACATAACTGGACCTGTATTTTTCTGACCAGAATAAAGGCCTGCTGGAATCTCATCACGGAAACGGAACTTGCCCAAGAATTTGTCAACCGCTTCACCTTCATGGCTTTCAGGGCCAATAAAGCGGACATCTTCTGTCTCTGTGAATTGGATAAATTGGCCACAAGGGTCAATACAACCATTTACATAAACATCGATCTTGCCATCAAGGAAGGCTTGGTACCCTGTCTGCCAATTCGCTTTAATCGCTTCATAATCTTCACCAACTTCAAGACCTGTTGTTGATTTGATCCAGCCACGCGCCGCATTGTAAGCACCGCCCCCTTGTGGGCCAAGGAATACGCTTGCGCCTTCGATATCATCAAGAACTTGAATATCGCTATCAGCACGAACAGCAAAGTGATATTGGCCATAAGGATATAGCATCAAAAGTTGAAGATTCTTAGCAAGCTTTGGTGCCTCAGGCTCTTTGGCATACATTGCCTTACCTGTTGACATCAAATAATGCACAACCTGATTTGTCATAGACATATCAATGTTACCACGCGCCACTTCCATCATATGAAGCGTTGCTGCGCCGCCACCTGCGACTTCAATTTCAACGCCGTCCAAATTGTTTGTTACCACATTGGCAAAAGTTGCCATTGTAATAGCCGCACTCAAATTTGGCGCAATGGTTGCCATTTTAAGTTTGACATCTGCCGCAAGGGCTGCACTTGACAACATCATAGATGCCGCAAGAGCTAGTGTGAATTTACGCATTATATCCTCCCAAATTGATTGCGTTACTTCATTTATTGTAGCGCGCCTGCTCTTTTGTGAAAGAACAGACGATGTGCCACGATGAGGAGCAGCCCTGCTATCAGGGCTGGCCCAGAGATGCTGAGAGACGGGAACAGGACAAAAATGCCTGCCAGACCTCTCAAAATACGTTCGATGAGGGTCAAACGAAACTTTTCCATACCGGTAAGGGCAGAGGTTAATAGCCACATAGAGATAATGAAGGCGAAAATAATCCAGCCCAAATCACCCCAGCTTACCGTAGTGATATCAATCATAGCCTTTGATTGAGGCATCTCTTCGCCAAACCACACAAAGAGAGTCTGCAATTTGTAAATCACAGCTGGATGATAGACGAAAATAAAAGGAATGATAAAACCAGCTAGAGATAGGCGTGCGGCTTGAAACCCTGTCTGCAATGGCGGTGCGCCTGCAATAGGCGCCGCCGCAAAAGCAGCAAGCGCAACAGGCGGTGTCACAGTGGATATCACAGCAAAAAACACAACAAACAGATGAAGCGTTAATGGCGCAATACCAACAGTATCAATCCCAGATGATAGCGCGATGACGATAATGAAATAGGTTGCCCCCGGCGGCAGACCCATGCCCAAAATAATCGAGCCAAGCGCCACAACAAGCAATGTGATGAACAAAGGCCCTTCTGACAATTGCGCTAGCAATAATGAGAGGCGACCTGAAAAACCTGAAACTTGGATAAGGCCAACAATCAGACCAATTGCGGCTACAATCACAATAATACTGCCCGCCATACGGCCACCATCTTCCATTGCTTGCACTATTTTCCGCATATTTCGAAAATCTGGAAATAGCACAAGCGCAGAGATAAGCGCAGCTAGGAATCCGTAAAACCCCGCTTTTAAGACTGATGGTTGTGAGAATAAGAAGTAGCTTAAAACCGAAATCGGTATGATGAAAACCAAACATTGCCACGTCTCTGTGCGCGTTAATGCTGGTCTTTTATCTTTTGGCAAGGGGCCAATACCTTGTTTGCGCGCCTCAAAATAAACCGTCAAAAATGTGCCAAAATAATAAAAGGCTGCCGGTATAATAGCCGCAATCACAATATAGCGATATTCAAGGCCAATTTGCCCTGCCACAAAAAACGCAACAACACCCATCACAGGCGGCATAATTTGACCACCTGTTGAGGCGGCCGCTTCTACGGCTGCGGCAAAAGAGGGGCGGAACCCTGATTTCTTAATAACAGGGATCGTCATCACCCCTGTTGAAACCACATTTGAAATTGCCGCACCTGATAATGTGCCAAATAACGCTGATGACGCCACAGCCGCATGTGCGGCCCCGCCTGTCAGCCCCCCAGTTAGGCGGTTGGCTATCTTCATCAAAAGCCTCCCCGCACCAGAGGCTGTGAGGACAGAGCCAAAAATAATAAAAATCAAAACATTGCCAGAGACAACTTGGATTGGCTGGCCAAACATACCACCTGTTTGCGACCAAAAATTCAAAACCATCGAACGCAATGATTGCTCAAGCGTTGATTCTGACCCTGCCAAAATGCCTGTCCATTCAGGCATATAGCCGCGGACAAAGAAGTAAATTAGCCAAAAGGCACAAAAGAATACAATAAAGGCACCAAATAGCCGCATCGTGAGGTAAAGGGTAATCGCCGTAATAATCGCAAAGAAAAAATAATCACTGACTTTTGCGGATGGCAAAAGACCACCATCAATCGCAAATAAGTTTGATATCCAGACGAAAAACACCCCACAAGTCACCGCTGATAGGGTCAGATTCTTAACTTTAGACTCATGTAAATTCAAAGATACAGTCAAAAACCCAAGAAGCAATGGCAAGCCAAGGATCATGCCTGTTGGTAATAATACCCCTTGTTCAAAAGAACGATATGCCGCGCCAAGCCAATGTGTTTTAAATAAAACACGCTTTTCACGGCGCGAAAGCTCTTCAAAATTCGGGCTTGTCGCCTCGATAAACCATTTTACAAATTCACCAATTGGGCCAGATGCGGCATAGACCAAAACAACAATCGCCAATAGCAACGCGGCAAAATTTGAGGCGTTTTTATTAAATAGGAAATTATTATCTTGGCTTGTCATCACGTATCCCCTTGCGACTTACGCAATTCTTCTGCCGCCCAAATATAGCTGTTGCGTGCTGTTGCATTGATTTCATGCTCTGATAGCTTTTCCATTGTCTGTGCTTTCAGCATCTCTGCTGGCGCACCAAGCGCAATGAGATGGTCGCATAGCTCAAGACACCATTGGGCATCCTCACTTTGTTCTGCTGCTTTCATCAGATTATCAACACCGCCGCATAGCGCCGCCATTTTCTCAGCACGATCGCGAACCGATAGGCACGCCAAATTTGTTGGGTTGCCATCATACCAACCCAAAGTACCTGTAGCAAAGGCTCTGGCAGACCATGCTAATTTGCCATAAAACTCCTGCAACCATGGCTTTGATGCCAAAGGCTCTGGCAAGGTAATTGTCGCGCAGATATCATCCATCGGCACGCCTTTATCCATCCCATCAGCGGTATAGCGCATGACGTGCAAGATAGCGTCTCTTGTGGTTGTGATCACCTCATTGACTTGCTCTGCGCCAAATACAGGTCTGGTATGACCAGCAGACAGCACCTCTGGCTTTAGCTCTGCCATCAAGGTGAGACTGTCTGCCCATTTCTGGAAATCACGATAAGCGGTGCCACGAATGGCATAAAGATTTGGGAAGGCGTGATACCAATTATCGCCGCAGAATAAGACCTTATGTTTCGGCACCCAGACGATTAAATGATCATCTGTCTCACCAGGGGCATGTATCAATTGCACCTCGACCCCATCTAAATCCATCATGCCATCTTCATAGATGATTTCATTTGGCGCAATAAAGCCAGCACCCATCCCTTTCATAGGTCTATCACCTGGCCCAACGCCAAGGCTGATTCTTTGATCATCACGCAACCCAATACCAAATTGCATAAAGGTACGGCGCATCAACATTTTATTTGGCGCAATCAATGTCTCATCTACATCAACAAGATCAGATTGAAACAGATGAGAGGCCACGATAGGCACAGACTTGCCCTCGCTAAAGACAGTTGCCCCTGAAATGTGATCACGATGACTGTGGGTCAGGATGATTTTGCCAATTGGCTTATCTGTTAGCTTTCTGAATTCTGCTAAGATATTTTCAGCAGCTTGTGTGGTTTCAGTTGTGTCGATAATTGTGACAGAATTTTTGCCTTCGATCATATGGACATTTGATGCCGCATAACCAACCGCCATCCACATACCAGGGGCTAGTGCGATGATTTCTTTTTTTGTTTGCTCACCTTGAGCGACAAGTGCGGGATGTGCTGTCATGATTAGATATACCTCTGCTTTACTTTGCCCTGATATTTTTCCAATAATTCAGGATCCACTTCGGTGCCATCTGCTAGAAAGGGTATAATGCCGCGGCGCAAAGAGCGGCCACGCATTGCCTTAATATCATCTTCTGATTTGGTCACTCTTTGGCTGAGCCTCAGACCCCATTGCGAGAGGTAACCATAGAGTCTTTCTATCTCTTGGCGATGCGAATTGCCTTTTGCCAAATCATGAAACTCATTGGGGTCTTCTGCCAAGTCAAACAGCATTGGGCGGAAACCACCTTCGGCATGCATCAATTTATAACGGCCATCAAAGACCATAAATAATCGTGCATCGCGCGGCTCTAGCCCTAATTGCACAGACATTGGTGTGACAGAATAATCAAATTCACTGATAACAAATTCACGCCATTCTGGCACCTCACCACGCAGCCACGGCAGTAATGAGCGCCCCTCAATGATGTGATCTGGCACCGTGCCCCCTGCGGCATCAACAAAGGTGGCTGCAAGATCAATGGATTCCACAAGCGCATCACAAACCGTGCCTCTTGTGCTATCTGCCTCCTCGCGCGGATCATAAATAATCAGTGGTATTTTCACAGATTGTTCATGGAACAAATCTTTTTCACCAAGCCAATGGTCGCCCAAATAATCACCATGGTCAGATGTCAGAACAATCATGGTATTATCCATTTGTCCTGTTTTTTCCAAATGATCAAGAATGCGTCCTAGCTGGTCATCACATTGTTTAATCAGCCCCATATAGGCTGGAATAACCTTTTGACGCACCTCATCTTTTTGAAAGGCTTGGGCAATTTTATTGCCCTGATAGGCACCAAAAACATCTTGTGGATTTTCTAATTCCACCTCATGGCGCAAAGGCGGCGGGACATGCGTTTCATTATACATATTATGATAAGGCGCAGGCACGATATAAGGCCAATGCGGCTTGATATAGCTCACATGCGCAAGCCATGGCCCTTTTTTCTCATCCAAAAATTCAAGTGTTTTCGTCGTCAGCCATGGTGTCTCGCTATCTTCCTCGCGGATATTGGCTGGCTTATCGGCATTGCGGAAAATCCAACCAGAGGCGATCTCATCTCCCTCAACACTGGCATTGGCAAAATCAGCCCACGGGTTTTCTGCCTCATAGCCTTTGGATTTTAGATATTCATTATAAGGAGAACGCTTTTCATCATAAAGACCATCAGGGCCCGTGCCCCATAATCCGTCATCACGTATCCATGTATCAAAGCCGCATTCTGCTTGGCGCGCCCCGATAACGCTATCAGGCGATAGGCCAAGGCGTTCCATGCCATCAGCATCAGCACGCATATGAGTCTTGCCAATCAACCAACAATCCATGCCAGCATTTCGCAAATGATCGCCAATCGTATGTTCGCCAACACGAAGCGGAAACCCATTCCAATGCGCCCCATGACTAGACGCATAGCGGCCAGTATAAAAACACATCCGAGAGCCACCACAGACAGGCGATTGCACATAAGCATTAGAAAAACGCACACCTTTGCCAGCCACACGATCAAAATTTGGTGTGTGCAGATGAGGATGTCCAGCACAGCTTAAATAATCAAAGCGCAGCTGGTCATACATGATAAATAATATATTCATAATGCTATTTTACCCTTACCCAAACCGTGCCATGCATAACTGTTAAAATTGATAAAATGCTGTATCAGGATGGAAGGTAATCCATGCTCTGATAAATTGCTGATAGCTTTGCAATTGCGCTAGCTTCTTGCCCTTTAGTTTGCCGTCTGTGCAATGGCCAAGATGTGACCAGCTTGAGCCTGTTTGCGTATCGGTGATGACATCATCTTTCATCACAAATTCCAAAAGCTGACCATCAAGCTTGCGGTCATAAACAAAAGCAGATGTTTTTGCCGCATCACTCATAGCCACAATAGCGGCACCATTGACGTCATCATTCACAATTTGCCTATTTTGCAATTCAATTAGATCATAGGCTTTTGAAGCGCCATTACAGACAATCCCAACCACGAGCGGCGGTGTCTTTTGCATATGCCAACGCGGAAAGCTTGCTTCAAAGTTCAGCAATTTACCCAAGAAATGATATTTATTGGCAAAGGTGGGATCATATTGCAAAACAAGGCTATCTGGATGCTTTTCAAGCCAATTTTTCAGTGTCATCTGCTCAAAATAAATATCTTCTAGCTGATCACCTTGGCGTAAGCCTTTCGCCGCCTCGCCTGTTTCTTGACGCCACCAGCTTTGGGTGATGCTATCGCGTAATATGGCGTTAAATGAAATAGCACCAACAAGCATAAATTCAGGTGTTCCTTCTGGCCAATCAATATCATAGACACGTCCACTGCGGCACATCCCGCAATAGGTGGCCAAAAGCGGCTTGCCCCCGACAACATCTGATAAGACATGATGGTAAAACAGCATATTCGCAGGATAGGCCTTAGTCTCACCATTCAATGACACACCTATCACCGGCAGATTCAGGTCAACCTGATTATCCTTGGCATTTGCAAAGACCTTTTGTGTGATAGGAAGAAATTTATAACGACCCACCCAAAATTTATTAAACAACCAATAAATGCCACCCCACAGCGCACCGCAGATTACAACGCCAACAACAAAGCTCGAGATATTTTGCGGTGATAATTGCACAACCATCACGATCAACGCAGCACTCAAGACCAAGCGAAAGAGTCTGATATTTTGCCACATGAAATAGGCCAAATCGATTTGCCACGAAAAGCGCTGTAGAATAGGCGGCGTGCCATTAGCGCTTAACCCTTTAACAAGCTCTGTCAAAATGAGTATGCCAAAAACAGCAAAAAATAGCGTTTCCATATTTCCCCCGAACCGCAAATTCATGTGATGTAAGGTAAGCAGTCTTCTGTTTGCTCATCACATAAACAATAACATTCTAAAAGCTTGCCAATAGAAATTCTGTTGTTCAATAGGTAAAGTTCACTAGGTGAACCAATTATGATTTCTGGCTAGGAGGAAGAAAAATAAGAGGCCAAATAGGCTAAAGCTTTTCGCTTGTGGTTTTAAAGTGGCAATCCCACATAATTTTCTGCAAGCGAAATACGCCCAGCCTCTGAGCTTGTGATATAAGCAAGCTCTGCCTCTTTCATCTTTTGCTCGAACGGGTCATCATTAAACCGATGTGTTAAATTCGTCAGATACCATGAAAAGCGCTCTGTTTTCCACACACGTGCTAACGCTGCTTGCGAATAATCTGTGAGTGCCGAATCATCCCCATCAGCGAAATAGGCTGAAAGCGCTTTCATAAGATAATGAATATCAGAAAAGGCCAGATTAAGGCCTTTTGCCCCTGTCGGCGGCACCACATGAGCCGCGTCACCTGCTAATAACAACCTGCCAAAACGGATGGGCTCTGCCACAAAGGATCGCAAAGGGGCAATTGATTTTTCCAAAGATGGCCCCGTCACCATTGCCTCTGCTAGTTCAACTGGCAAGCGGCGGCGCAACTCATCCCAAAAGGCATCATCAGACCATTGGTCAACATGATCAGTCAGATCGCATTGAATATAATAGCGCGAGCGCGTCAAAGAGCGCATGGAGCAAAGCGCAAAACCTCTTGCATCATTGCCATAAACCACCTCATGCGCAACAGGCGGCGTATCAGATAATAAGCCAAGCCAACCAAAAGGATAAATTTTCTCATAGGTCTGTATCGCCTTTTCAGGCACACAGGCGCGGCTGACGCCATGATAGCCATCACAACCAACAATAATATCACATGAAATCTGATAGGCTTGTCCGTGATATGTAAAACTTACAGAAGGGCTATCACTGTCAAAATCATGCGGCATGACATCTGATGCCTCATAAAAAATCGCGCTTTGATGAGAGAGGCGCAAATCATAAAGATCCTTTGTGACCTCTGTTTGACCATAGGCGGTTACGACCTTACCACCTGTTGAGGCACCAAGCGGGATAGATTCCATTTTCTTATCAAATGCAATATTCACGCCATGATGCTTAATGCCTTCTTCGACAAGGCGCTGAGCCGCACCCACCTCATGCATCATATCAACCGTTGTTTGCTCTAAAATGCCAGCCCTGATGCGTGCCAATACATAATCAGCTGATTGGCGCTCCACGATAACATTATCAATATTGTGTTTATCCAGAAGATTCCCAAGCAAAAGGCCTGCTGGCCCGGCACCAATAATGACCACTTGTGTGCGTTTCATACTGCTCACCCTCTCCTAGATAACACCCCATTTCTAGCCAGCCTTATCCCAGAAATACTGCGCATAATGTGCTTTATGATTCAATAGCAAAAGTACGCACAGTGAACCGCACCGCTTTTGTGATTGTTTGATGATGATTTGGACAGAGTAATACAACAAATAATCTTCTGATTATCTCACTCACATATTACTTTTGTTTATTATCCATCTTCTTGCGTAACATCCTTAGACCAATGTAAGCGCCAAGCGCCAACCCTGCCAGAATGAATGTATCGATGTGAGAGACACGTTCTCCACTAAATAAGGCGATGATTGTATCAATTGGGTTCATATGGATGGCTCCTACATACTTATATAACGATACAGTAGACGAGTTGGAAGCAAATAAACAGTCAGTTCTCTTGAATTAAGAAATGTTTGAATCACCTTAATGCTTCCCCCCAACAGGGGTCACTCAAGTCCAAAGTTGTATCATATTTGTTACTTAGTTAACGAAGTGGATTTTGTTGAACGTGCCGCGCCATTCTTCAACTTCATCTCTGATAGGCACATCATCCAATGCCTTTTTAATCAGTGAACTCAGCTTCTTGGAATCAGATGCCACCATTCCCCAACGCACCAATTCTGGTGTCCCAATTCTTAGCCCATTCATATCACCATCAACAGCGTCAATGGGAAGGCCAATGCCACATGCTAAGAAACCGTGCGTTCTTAATAATTTGGAAGCAGCTTGCCCCCCGTTAAATGCTTGGGCTTCCACAGCAAATTGATGCGAATTTGTAAAACCATGTTTGCCTCTAAAGATTGGCACACCCAATTTGCTTAGCTCATCGGCCAAAGAAGAGGCCATTTCAATCATTTCTCTAGCGTAAGCTTCACCAAAATCACGCCAGTCAAGCATTGTAATGGCAAGTGCGGCTGATTTAGATGCGTCAAAGTTTGCGGTCATCCCGGGAAATGCAATAGCATCAAGTCTTTCTGCAATATCACTTTCATTAGTCACTATGAGACCGCCAGCTGGTCCTCCGAGGCTCTTATATGTGCTCATTGTCATAAAATGAGCACCCTCTTTCAGCGGATTTTTCCACGCTTTGCCAGCAATAATTCCACATTGATGAGCAGCATCAAACATGACTTTGGCATTAACTTCGTCTGCGATTGCTCGTATTTCCGCAACAGGGTGCTCGAAGAGATTGAGGCTGCCACCAATGGTAATTAGCTTTGGCTTCTCTGTTCGAGCAATTGAGCGAAGA
>WTHV01000234.1 GCA_011525265.1 Alphaproteobacteria bacterium
CCTCAATAAAGAATAAAAAAGCGCGCTTTCGACAAATGTCCCAAGCGCGCTTTTTTTATAAATTGAAATCTTTTAGTCTTGAATCAACTTTGCCGTATCATATAAGGCTTGTGTTTCAGCCACATAGACAGATTGTGTAATCTCGCCATTACGAAACAGCTCACGAATCGCAAGCATTTCTTGTTCAATGTGACGCAAACGCGCATCAATATCACTTTTTGTGAGTGTGTCATTGCTTTTGGACACCTCATCCTTAGCTGGCTTTTTGCTTTTCCGCTTGAACAGCTTAAAGCCCCCATCAGCATCATCGCCAGTCTCTGCGCCAACCGCGATGGTAAGTGTGCCTGAATCATCCGCGCTAGCCCCTGCCGGCGCAGATAAAGATGGCTCAATAGGCTGATCTGCCTCAGCCTCAGCGGCAATGGCAGCCGCAGCAGGACGAAGGCCCTTTTTATTTTGCGACGAACGGCGCAACAATAAAAACAATAGCAACAATAAGACAAGCGCCAAACCTGCCCCAATGATAAATAACCCATATTGCTGTAGCAATTCTTCACTCATATCCCTGCCCTTTTCGGTCATAATCGCGGTGATTTTAGTCAAAATCTAACCCAAGCTGACAATTGCGTCTATCTTTGCGCATAATTTATTGAAAAAACACAAATTCTTATTAACAAAAACCTTCATATATATTAGATTTTCCTTATGGCTAGCACGCTTTCATCACTCGCCCAAATACTGCGCCCAATTGGGGGTGGAACGGATAATATCGTTGCTGTGAAACTTCACAGCAATGCGGTAACTGTGGCTGAGCTCCGTAATTCAGCAAAAGATATCTCTATTGAGCATTTAGCATCATCAGCATTTGCCCGTCCTCTTGATCTTGATAATCTGTCTCGTCAACAAGATATGGTCGCTGATACGCTTCGCGCCATGCGTGATAAAGGCGTATTTTCAGCGCAAGATGCCGCGATACTCTTACCGCCAGGCATCCTAGCTGTGCGTCAGATCAACCTGCCATATACGCCACCAAATGAATTGGCAAAAGAAGGCCGCTTTATTGATTTCTGGGCAGAGACTGAGCCAGATATTGCCAAATATGAAGAGCCCTATTTCCATTATCATGTGCTTGTCTCATCAGAAAATGACGATTTGACACGTGTTCTTCTCTGCTATGCCGAAGAGGCTGTCATTCGTCCTTGGGCAGATATCTTGCTTGCCGCGCATTTGAACCCTGTGTTTCTTGATGTTGAGACCATCGCGCTTGCCAATTATCGTTATGCGACCTTGCCGCGTGATGAAAAGCGTCAGAGCCAAGCGATTTTGCACGTCTCAGATAATCGCCTTGAGTTAATTGCCTTCCAGCCCACCCGCTATCACTCTATCCGCTTAGAGGTCAGCGAGTTTGACCTTATCTTGTTAAAAGATATTGAAGATGTTGACGAGCCTACAGGGGATTTTTGGGATGAAGTTGGCGGCAGGCTTGCCAATACGATGAAACAAGCGGTTCTGTTCTTGCAAGAAGAGCTTGATTTTGCGCCTTTTTCTATCATCTATATCGCCGTTGATGCGCCAAGAGCTGATAATATTGTGAAGCTATTTGATAAGCATTTCACACTTGCCCCATTATCGTTATGGAACCCAACAGAAGGCGTGTCGATGGCAAATGCTGTGAGTGATATTATGGGCCAGATACCAAATAAATCGCTTTTCGCATCAGTGTTTGGGCTTGGCCTTCAACGCCTTGGTACATTTGGCCTGCCAGATAATATTCTGATTAAATTGAATATGTTGCCTGCTTTTGCGTCATTATTGCGTAATCGCCAAGTTTCAGTCATATCGCGCAGCCTTGCCAAATTATGGTTTGTGATTTTTGTTATCATGGGTCTATGGACTGGCGGTCTCGTCCTGCCACAATATCTTGAAAGCCAAGCTGGGTCTCGTGGTTTTGAGACGATTGCACAAGATGCGCAATCAACCAAAATTCAGCTTGAAAGCATTTCAAAAGAAGTAGAAGGCCTTGATCAGGAAATTGCCGCTTTAAGTGGCGAGGTCAGTGTTCGTGGACGGGTGCAATTTATGGATACCCTACCTGATTTGGTGCCAGATGGTGTTGAGCTAGACAGCATGGCAATTGAAGCAAGCACAAATTTGATAATTGCCGGCTCTGCACGCACCGAGGAAGCCTTAAAATTATTTGAATCAGAATTAGCGAACTCTGGCCTTGCAAATAATACGGTTATTGAACTGCGCTCCCCAAATGATGAGAATAACTTCTACGCATTCACCCTAACAGCCTCGATATTGCGGGAGGACTGATATGTTTGGGAAGTCAAAGAAGAAACAAGACGCGGCAGCAGCACAGCAGATGCAAGTCTCACCAGAGGCATTAGCCCTGTTGCAAGCCATGCAGGCCCAACAGCTTCAAGCACAGCAATTACAGGCACAACAGCTTCAGGCACAACAATTACAGGCACAAATGCCGCAACAGCCTGTTCAGCAGCCCGTAATGCCACAGGCACAAATGCCAGCAGTATCAGATCAAGATTTACTGGCCGAATTAGGTGGTGCAATGCCAGCTGCGGCGGCGCCCCAACAAATGACGCAACAGCCAGCCATGGCGCCACAAATGGCACAGCAAATGCCTCCCCCTTCACCGCAAAATATGGCGGCCGCACCAGTAGCGACAACAGGGTTTCCTTTCGATACAGCAGCAGCCGCGCCTGCCGCCCCTTTCGCAGAAGCGCCTGTTGAAAAGAAGAAAAAAGGGAAATTAACCAAGGATGAGAAACGCATCCTTAGCGAGCAGAAAAAGGCTGAAAAAGAGCGCAAAGAGGCAGAGAAAAAAGCCCAGCTTCTTGAGAAATCTGAAGAGAAAAAACGCGCAAAACGCCGTAAAAAGCTAGCAAAAACAAGATTCTCTCGTGCCCGCTATTTGCGTGAGGCAACTGGCAATGCCATCGCAGGTGCCAGCTTGTGGACATTTATGATTATCGCCTTCATTGTTGGCCCATTTTTGCTGAATACAGCGATTTTAATTCCGCAAACAAATGAAAATATGCGTGTTTTATCAGAAGCTGAAAGTTTAAAGCGTTCGATTGTCGTCAACCGTCCAAAAATCACAGTCATGGCAGATAGGCGCAAGCAAAAGAACAATCAAATTACTGCCTTTGCCTCAAGCTTCGCACCGCGCGCTGAGGCCGCAAAAAGCCTTGAAGATTTAGCATTGCAGCTAGAACAAGCCGGCCTAGAGGTGGCGCCAATCGCCATATCAAATGCCGCACTGACAGCGCAATCTA
>WTHV01000264.1 GCA_011525265.1 Alphaproteobacteria bacterium
GTGCTGTGCGAAGGCGCGGGTTTGATTCAGGGTCTGTACCACCTCTGACCGCAACAGCCAATTCCTTGCCCAAGCGCGAGAAGACCTTTGCACGCTTTTTATCTTGCGCGCCTTTGCGGTGCTGAATGTTTTTGAATTTACTATGGCCTGCCATATTCTGATTCCGTTTTTCTGCAATTCACGTTTTATTTTTGTGCTAAAAAAATGCCTTTATAGTCATAGCAAAGAGCATAAATGAGGGGCAAGCTCTTTCACGAACAAAGCCTCTCTCAGCTTTATCAGCTTGTCAGGTTAAATCTGAGAGAGAACCCCATCACGGCGGAAAGGATGCACGCTTAGTGCTAAACCGCTTGCATCATCTGTTTCAATGATAAGTCCGCATAATGTTGGCTCGCCTGTGGCAACTGAAAGGCGGCCTGATTTGCGCCCTGTAAAACGACTTATGGCGATATCAGGGTCCATACCGATAACTGAAATATAATCACCGCACATACCAGCATCTGTTTGGAAGGCTGTTCCCTGCGGCAAAATACGGTGGTCAGCGGTTGGGATATGGGTATGTGTGCCAACAACGCAAGAAACCTTTCCATCACAATAAAAGCCTGTTGCGACTTTCTCAGATGTCGCTTCACCATGCACATCAACCAGAATAAAATCCGCATCCCTGCCAAGGGCAAGCGCGTCTAATTCTTTATCTAGCGCCTCAAACATATTACCATTTTCCGCCATGAACAAATTACACATCACATTCACAACCCCAAGGCGTTTGCCATTTGGTAAATGATGCACAACCGCGCCTTTGCCAGGAAATTCGCGTGCCATATTAGCGGGGCGCAATAGGCGGTCTTGTTTTTGGATATAGGGTGAAATCTCTGCCTTATCCCAAACATGATTGCCAGTGGTTAGCACATCAGCGCCAGCGGCAAATAATTCATCACAAATGGCAGGGGTCACGCCAAAGCCACCTGCGGCATTCTCGCAATTCACAATAATGGCATTAAGCCCAAGCTCACTGCGGATATCGGGCAATTGCGCAATAACAGACTGGCGCGCAGACCGCCCCACAATATCACCTAAAAACAACACTTTCATTTGCGTGGTATCCTGACCAATTTTACGACTGTGGCAGCCTGAGAGCTGAGGGGGTTAAGATGGCTGATAATTGCCTATCATAAGGGCCGGTTGGCACCTTATGCACAAAGCTTTCATCAAATGCGATGCCAACAACATCTACCTGATGGCCTGCCTGTTCCAATGCGGCAAGCGTGCGATCATAAAAACCGCCCCCATAACCAAGGCGCCAACAATCAGCATCAAACGCCAATAAGGGCGCTAAGATAAGCGTCGGCATGATAATAGGAGAGGTCGCAAAAGGCTCTTTGGTATTATAAGGGCCGTCTGCCAAGGGGCTGCCATTCTCCCATTGGTAAAAGGTCAACGGCTTGCCTTCTTCTGGTGTGACAGGCAAGCAGCTTGTGCCACCTGTGCTGCAAAGCGCGTCTAGCAAAGGGATGGGATCAATTTCTGTTCTGATGGGCCAATAGGCCGCAACCGCTGTGGTATCATAGCGCTTTGATAAAAGGCCGTGATGACTTGCAATGCGTTGCGGGGCATCTGCCATCGCAGCATAAGCGGCTTTGCGTCTTTTTGCCGCCTCTATGCGCAGTTGTTTTTTCTCATCATCAGGTGTCATCATTTTTGGCATCACCTTATTGGGGGCGCATTATCCCATCTTTGCGATTCTGTTTTTGGGTAAGGATGGCCGGAACAGCCGTCGGTGTGATTCATCCTCTGTGACCTGTAGAACAGGTGGGCGCCGCAATAATCAGACCACAGCCCAATCAGAGGCAGCTCCCGACAGAAGATTATGGTCCCAGGGATTGAAAGACCTAACGCACTGTCTAGCCAATTTTACCTTAAAAACAGACCACCTCTTACATTCTTATGTGAGGTGGAAATTGAAATTCTGGCCCTTATTTAGGCTGATTTCAGTGAAGCGGCAAGCGCTGATATTGTTTTTGCAAGCTTTTCGAGCTTTTCAATCTGTTCTGGTGTGCAGATATCACCGCTGTCACTTTGCGGCTTATGCCCCTCACCTGTTGCTTGGCCTGCTGCCTGCTCTGCCAATAAGATAGAGGCCATCACAAGCAAGCGTGCATCACCAATCTGGCCAACAGAGTTTGCTAATGAGGTAACCATGTCATTGACTGTCTTACCATAGGCTTCGATTTCAGCCTCTTGCCCCTTATCGCAGCCAAGCTGATAAGGCTGACCGTTAATTCTGATGGTAACAACTGAGCCGCTCATACCTATTGGCCTTCTTTATCTGGCGCCGAATTTTGAATGGCTTGCAATAATGTCATCGCCTCATGCAATTCAGACTTCATGGCACGTAACTCGTCCTCAGGAATATCAGCTTTACCATTTGCGGCATGATCAGCTGACACATTACCCTTGTGATTCTCTGCCCGAGCCAAATGCGTATCCACCGCCCCACTCAACTCATCAACAGCATTTTGAATGGAATCAATCGCACTATCCAAACGAGACATAAGTAGTATCAGCCCTCTTGCATGATGATTACAATTAAAGATGATAACAGCGGGCATCTTTTTTGACAGACTGACACGTTGCACCATTAGTCTGATGATAGGCTGATTTATCTAAAAATTCAACCATCCCAATATATTGGCTAACGGCGCTCATAGTCGGTGCGAATATGGAGCGTTAAACTATGCAAATTTCCCTGAATTCGTCATGTTTTTTGACAAACTTATCCAATTGACGAGGGGTATCATTTCAGCGCATGATGCGCGGCATAAATAATTTACCCCTTTTCCGTATGTAGGAGCAATTCGAATGTCAGCAACAAAGCAAGAGATGGCCAATGCGATTCGCGCACTTTCAATGGATGCGGTCGAAGCTGCGAAATCTGGTCACCCTGGTATGCCAATGGGCATGGCAGATGCGGCAACGGCCTTGTTCTGCGACCATATGACATTTGATGCAAGCCAACCAAACTGGCCAAACAGAGACAGGTTTATTCTCTCAGCCGGTCATGGCTCAATGCTGATTTACGCCTATCTCTATCTGACAGGCTATGCGGATATGACCCTTGATGAGGTCAAGAATTTCCGCCAATGGGGTGCGAAGACCGCAGGTCATCCCGAATTTGGTCATGCCTCTGGTATCGAGACTACAACAGGACCGCTTGGCCAAGGTATTTCAAACGCCGTTGGCATGGCAATGGCAGAGCGTCATAAAGCCGCCCTATTTGGCGAAGAGCTTGTTGACCATTACACCTATGTTATCGCAGGTGATGGCTGTTTGATGGAAGGGGTCAGCCATGAGGCCGCCTCTCTTGCTGGGCATTTGAAATTAGGTCGTATTATTGCGCTATTTGATGATAATGGCATCTCAATTGATGGGCCAACAAGCCTGACTGTATCTGAAGATACAACAGCACGTTATGAGGCCTATGGCTGGCAGGTCTTGTCATGTGATGGACATGATGCAGACGCGGTATCAGCCGCCATCGCAAACGCCAAAAAAGATGACCGCCCGACCTTGATCAGATGCAAGACAACAATCGGTTATGGCGCGCCAACCAAAAAAGGCACATCAGGCATTCATGGCGCACCACTTGGCGCAGATGAAATTGCCGGCACGAGAGATGCTCTTGACTGGCCGCACGCCCCATTTGAGGTCCCGCAACATATTCTTGATGCATGGCGCGCCGCAGGTGCCAGAGGCGCCGCACAAGCCGCCGCTTGGCAAGAGCGTCTCAATAACTCAGCGCATAAAGCAGCTTTTGAAAAGCTAGAATCAGGCAATTTTGATGCCGAAGTCACAGAAGCTGTTTCAGCCTATAAAGCACAGCTAGCCGCAGACCCACAAAAGGTCGCAACAAGAGTGGCAAGCCAAAAGGCAATTGAAGCCTTATTGCCGTCAGTACCTGCTATGTTTGGCGGCTCTGCTGATTTGACAGGCTCGAATAATACACGCGTTGGCGCGCATGATATCTTTGATGCCAGCAACCATAAGGGCACTTATGTTCATTATGGCGTGCGTGAACATGGTATGGCGGCGGCCATGAATGGTATCGCCTTGCATGGCGGGCTTGTACCATTTGGCGGCACATTTTTGGTCTTTACTGATTATTGCCGCCCATCAATCCGCCTATCTGCTTTGATGCAACAGCGTGTCATCTATGTCATGACGCATGATTCTATCGGCCTTGGCGAAGATGGCCCAACACACCAGCCAGTTGAACATGTGGCAAGCCTGCGCGCTATGCCAAATGTGAATGTCTTCCGTCCTGCTGATATCGTTGAGACAGCCGAAGCATGGCAGATTGCGATGATGAGCCATAATACGCCATCTATCCTCGCATTGAGCCGTCAGGGTCTGCCGCAATTGCGCTTGGGCGATGATGTGGCTGAAAATAAATCTGCCAAGGGCGGCTATGAGTTGGTGGCCGCAAATGGCACAGCCAAAGTCACTTTGCTTGCCACAGGCTCAGAAGTTGCGATTGCCCATGAGGCACAGCAAATGCTTGAAAAAGAAGGTGTTGCCACAAAGCTTGTCTCTGTCCCATGCCTTGATATTTTAATGGCGCAAGATGAGGCCTATATTAACGAGCTTTTGGGAGAGAACACGGTTCAAATTGCCATTGAGGCAGGCATTGCCCAAGGCTGGTCAGACTTAATTGGGCGCAAAGGCACCTTTATTGGCATGAACAGCTTTGGCGCATCCGCACCAGCTGGCACCCTGTATGAGAAGTTTGGCATTACCGCTGATGCCATCGTCAACGCCGCAAAGGCAAAATTATAATCCTATTATTTATGGACAAGCTGCTAACGCTTTTCACCTATCACTAATAAGGGAGTGCATTTGTGACGATAAAACTCGCTATTAACGGTTTTGGTCGTATTGGACGTTTAACATTGCGTGCGCTAGCGCAATCAGGACGAAATGATATTCAAGTCGCGCTGATTAACACCCCAGGCGATGTCGCAACTTCTGCGCATTTGTTTGAATATGATTCAACACATGGCCGATTCAAAGGTGAGGTAAGCCACGGTGAGGATTGGATGGATATTGGGTCTGGCCCTATCCGCATGACAAGCCTGCGTGAGCCAGAAAAACTGCCGCACAAAGAATTAGGCATTGATGTTGTTTTGGAATGCACAGGCGTCTTTAATGAAAAAGACCAAGCCATGCGCCATATCACAGCCGGGGCAAAAAAGGTGCTTATCTCTGCCCCTGCTAATGATAGTGATTTGACTTTGGTTTATGGCGTAAATTCAGATGCGCTATCATCTGCGCATCAGATTATCTCTAATGCGTCTTGCACAACCAATTGCCTTGCGCCAATTGCAAAAGTGTTAAGTGATAATTTTGGCATTGAAAATGGTTATATGACAACCATCCATGCCTATACGAATGACCAGAATATTCTGGATAACCGTCATAAGGATTTGCGCCGTGCCCGTTCTGCGGCACAGTCAATGGTACCAACATCAACTGGTGCGGCTAAGGCTGTGGGACTTGTCCTGCCTGAATTAAAAGGCAAGCTTGATGGCTCTGCTATCCGCGTGCCAACAGCCAATGTCTCTGCGGTGGATTTCAAATTCTTGGCAAGCCGTGATGTCACCAGAGAACAGGTTAATGCCGCTTTAGTCGAAGCCGCAAATGGCCCAATGCAGGGTGTTCTTGGCATTAATGAGCGCCCACTTGTCTCGATTGATTTCAACACTGACCCGCATTCATCAATTGCTGATATCACGCAAACACAAGTTCTGGGCACACGGTTTGTGCGCGTGCTTGCATGGTATGATAATGAGTGGGGTTTCTCGAACAGAATGCTCGACACAACCGTTGCCATGATGACGGCGTAAAACGCTGTCACTCAGCTTGGGATTAAGAAAATTGCTTGTGATTTTGGTGAATATTTGCCAAAACCCCATCATGATAGGCGATAGTTGAGGTTTTCATCATGAAACTAAACGGTAATCAAATTAAACCTGGCAATGTGATTGAACATAAATCACGTCTATGGGTTGCTGTGAAAACATCCCATGTAAAGCCTGGCAAGGGCGGTGCTTTTGCACAGATCGAATTAAAAGACATCAAAGATGGCACAAAGCTAAATGAGCGCTTTAGAGCGACTGAATCTGTTGAGCGTGTGATTTTGGATGAGGCTGAATGCACCTATCTTTATGCAGAAGGAGATAATCATATCTTCATGCATTCAGAGACATTTGAGCAATTTGATATTCACGCTGATATGATTGGCGAACAGGCTGCGTTTTTGCAAGACAGCATGGCTGTGACATTGCAAAGCCATGAAGGTGAGCCTATTTCCATCACCCTGCCAGATCAAGTGGTTCTAGAGGTGGTAGAAGCTGATGCAGTGGTCAAAGGCCAAACAGCCTCATCATCCTATAAGCCAGCTGTTGTCGATAATGGTATGCGCGTCATGGTACCGCCGCATATTGGTACGGGCACAAAGATCATTGTCAAAACAGAAGACGCAACTTACGTCGAAAGATTTAAAGGATAATTCATCATGGCTGGTCGTTCTGCCCTCATCAATGTGATGCACAAAGCAGCAGACGCTGCCAGCCGACGCATGATGCGCGATTTCGGTGAAGTGGAAAATTTGCAAGTCACCCGCAAAGGTGCCGCTGATTTTGTTACCAGAGCCGATATTAATGCAGAACAAACCATCCAAGAAGAGCTGAATAAAGCGCGCCCTGAATGGGGCTTTATCATGGAAGAAGGCGGCAAGGTCGAAGGGGAAGAAGATGCCCCAAAATGGATCATCGACCCGATTGATGGCACAACCAACTTTACCCATGGCATTCCGCATTTCGCGATTTCAATCGCTGTGATGCAGGATAAGAAAATTACAGCTGGTCTGATTTTTGACCCTGCACGAAATGAATGTTTCTTTGCCGAGACAGGCGAGGGTGCCTTTTTAAATGAACGCCGTATCCGCGTATCAGGCAGACGCCAATTTAGTGATGCGGTTTTCGCAACAGGTATCCCCTTTCTAGGCAGAGGTACTGAGGCATCTGATACTATTTTCCTTGCAGAATGTAATGCTGTGATGAAGAAATCAGCTGGCGTGCGTCGCTTTGGCGCTGCCTCATTGGATTTAGCATGGGTTGCGGCTGGACGTTATGATGGCTTCTGGGAACGCGGCCTTAGCCTATGGGATATTGCGGCAGGTCATATTATTGTCAGGGAAGCAGGCGGTTTTGTCTCTGATTTCCAATCACGCGATAAATCTCTTGAAACAGGTGATATTGTTGCCGCCAACTCAGCCTTGCATACGCCGCTGCTGAAGCTTTTGCGTGAAGGCCGTGACAGCCTGTCATAACAGCTTTCATACCTCTTGCGCTTAATTTTTCCTTAACGGGTTGAATAGTCTTTTCACATCGCCACTTTCCTGCCATTGTTTAACGATAACGTTATAAATGGAAGCGGTTGCGCTCATTTTGCGCGCCTGTTCTTTTTTGAGAATGTGATTGAGGCTTATGAGGGGAACATCATGACTGACCCGCGTCGTTATTTAATTCGCATGATGCTTTTTCTGGGGGTTGTGGCTATTGTTGTCGCGCTCTTATACAAACCGCTTGTTGCGGCTTTTATGGGCAATGCGCCGCTTAACACCCTGATTATCGCTGTTGCTCTTATCGGCATTATTTACGTTATCTTACAGGTCTTGCGCTTGGTGCCAGAGGTAAGATGGCTGTCAGATATTCAGCGTACCCGCACCCTTGATCCCAAAGCACAAAAGCCTGTTTTGCTTGCGACTGTCAATGTGATGCTTGCTGATGCGCGAAGCGATTCTCGTCTTTCTGCCTTATCGCTGCGATCTGTGCTTGATGGGGTGGCAGGGCGTCTTGATGAAGGGCGTGAGATTTCCCGTTATATTATCGGCTTGCTTGTGTTCCTTGGTCTGCTTGGGACATTTTGGGGCTTGCTACAGACGATTGGTGCTGTGTCGCAAGTGGTAGGCGGACTTGATTTGGTCAATTCTGATTTTGAAGCGCTTATGGCACAATTACGCTCTGGCCTTGATGCCCCACTTTCTGGCATGGCCACAGCCTTTTCATCCTCACTATTTGGCCTTGCCGGCTCTTTGGTGCTTGGCTTTTTGGATTTACAGCTTGGCCAAGCCATTGGCCGCTTTTTCAATGAGGTTGAAGATTGGCTTTCGGCCTTTGCGAAATATAATGACCCCGCCGAACAAGGTGATGCCACACGCTCTGCCCTTGCAGAGCCAATGAGTGAAGAAGCAGCGCGCGCGCTTATTACGCTTGCGAGTGCGATTGAATCATCTGAAAATGACAGGGCGCAAACCTTGGCACAAATCACACAGATGAACCAGACGATGCATCAGCTCTCTGAATTATTGGCTGATGATAGACGCTTGCGTGATCAGCTGTCTGAATTGCAGGCAACGATGGCTCAAATTGGTCAGGAGATGGCCCAAAGTCGCAATGATCAAAATACGGCATTACGCGCTGAAATTCGCGCTTTGGCCACTAGCTTATCAGATAAGGGTAAGGCCAAATCACCAACCCTTACGGCACGTAAAGAGTAGAGGCATAGCTGATGAGTGTCCAACGTCTTGGTAACCGCCGACCTAGTGATTACACATGGCCAGGATTTGTTGACGCGCTTGCTAGCTTGTTGATGGTATTTGTCTTTGTCCTGATGGTCTTTGTGCTGATACAGGCCAATCTTGCCTATCGGTTATCTGGCAAGGATGCGTCATTATCTGCTTTGCGTGATGAGCTTCGTACGATCTCAAGCCTGCTTGGCAAAGAACGAGATAAAACAGCCGAACTATCCTCAGCCCTTCAACAAAGCAATAATGCTTTGGAAAAGGCGCAAAATGATATTTTATCTTTATCTGCGGCACTAGCTGCAAGCAAAGATAACGCTGCTGATCAGCTGGCACAATTGCAGGCCCTGAATGCCCAATTAACGCGCCAAGCGGCTCGTACCAAAGCTCTTGAAGATAGTCTTGAACAAGCACAAGCGCAATTGCGCGATAGTCAAACAGCCTTTGCTGCCCTATCAGCCCAAAAGCAAGACCTTGAAGATAGGATCGAATCAAAGACACAAGCGCTATCAGAACAAGAAGCTTTGAGCGAAGAAAAATCGTTAGAGATAGAGCGCCTGATTGCGGCAACCTTGCTGTTACGAAATGAACTAAATGAGTTGCGCGCTTTGCTTGCTGAAAAGGAAGCACAGTCATTAGAAGATAAGGTTACCATCGCCTCTCTTGGCAAATCATTGAACGAAGCCTTGGCAAGCCGTGTGCAAGAATTGGCGCGCTTTAAATCTAATTTCTTTGGCCGATTGCGCGATATTCTTGGCAAGCGCGGTGACGTCACCATCGTCGGTGACCGTTTTATCTTCCAATCAGAAGTGTTATTTGATCAAGGAAAGGCAAGCCTTGGCAGTGATGGCACTGCACAGCTTGACCAAATTGGCACAGCTTTGCTTGAAATCTCTGAGACCATTCCCAAAGATATTCCTTGGGTATTGCAAGTTGATGGCCATACAGATGATGTGCCTGTTTCAGGGGTCTATCGCGACAATTGGGAGCTTTCAACAGAGCGCGCCCTATCAGTTGTGCGCTATCTTATCGATCAAGGCGTGCCAGCCTCACGCCTTGCCGCCACAGGCTATGGCGAGTTTCAACCGATCGCAAAAGGCATCTCACTTGATGCGAGACAACGTAATCGCCGGATCGAGCTAAAGTTCACACAGAGATTAACACAAAATTAATAACTTCAAACGCAAGGTAACGCTCAAAACAGGAGAGATGTACCTTGTGTGCTTTTGTGACTTCAGTTTGGGCTATTATTTTCGTTGTGATAAGCCCATTGGTCTTAACATATTTTTGTGCCGCATTTGCTGCCGAAGCTGTTTCATCTGCCGCCGATGATATCTATCAGAAAGAGCGCGCGCTACCCACATCATCACCGCTTATCTTACAACGCCTCTCTGCCTATAAAGAGAACAGTCATTATAACCGGCTGATAGAAGAGGCCTTGGCACAAATTGATAAAACTGATGAGCTAGATAGGCCAACACAACCGCCGCAAACAAAACAAGCCCTTGGCCATAATGTGGCAAGAGATTTTACCACAGCAACAGGGTTTTACCTGACTTCACTTACCGCGTTTGAGCGCGGTGATAGTCAGCTTATACGTCTTGCGGCTTCAGATATTTCCACCTTTCTCACCTTGCCAGAACAGCCTGACGAACTGCGGTATCATCATCTTGCCCAACAAGCCTTTGATGAGGTTTATTTTCTGTGGCCTGACAGAGATTATGCCCCCGCTGAGGGGCTTTCCTATCGCTTTGATATGACTGCCGAGGCACGTTATCAGAGCGCAGAATTCTATGATTTCACAGGCACGCTATCACTCTCTTTTCAAAGCCGTGAGGCAGTGCTTGCCCTTGGGAATGATCGTGATTCTTTTTCAGTACACTTTGATATTGCTCAATTTGATGATGCCAGCATCATCCAAGTCATTGGCCGCCTATACCATAATGAGACTGATTATGATGCGCCTCTTATCATGGGCTATAGCGCCCTGCCAGATGCCGCTTTTAAAGGCTATATAACGACCTTATCACCTTTGCCAGATACACCGCATTATGTGCGATTCACCAATTTCACGCTACCAGGATAACTACTGATTGCTGAGCAAATGATACTTGGGCAAATTATCCTTAACCAAATTGATGCAAGGCCAATTCACGATAGAGGGGCGAGTTGGTCAGCAATT
>WTHV01000011.1 GCA_011525265.1 Alphaproteobacteria bacterium
ATATTCCATATCTTGGTGCCTTTTACCTATCGTCTTTTGCTGATGCTTGCTTGCCAAAGCGCAGACGACCATTTGAGTGATGATAAGCAAGATAGACGCCAATCAATGACAATGCCACGCCATACCATGTAATAGCATAATTTAGATGCGAATTACGCACTTCAATTTTTACCTCTGCTGCGATTGGCAATGTTAATTCAGCGCCTTCTGTCCTTACTGCATCAATGTAATAGCCTGATTGTGCCTCTGGCATATCAAGATAGGCCGCAACTTCCGCAGGCTTCATCGTAAACCAAAAGCCGCGCTCAGGCTCATTATCTGGGACAAATTGCCCCTGTCTTTGGGCAAGGCGGACAATGCCATCAAGTGTAAATATCTCATCACTCATAGAGAATGCCCGTTTTGCTGGATCACGATAAGCCTCTGAGACCCAGCCACGATTGACATAAAACACATCGCCCCTGTCACTTTCAAAGGCTGTCACAACATGGAAGCCTGCATTACCTTCATAGGTACGCCCCGTTAGATAGATTGTCTTATCATGCAAGAAGCGCCCTGAAAGCCCCACACGTTGAAACTCAATTGGCGCGCTATCAAAAGACGGGTAAATCGCCGCTGCTGTGGAACGTGCTTTGAACTCTTCAATCAGCGCTGTCTTCCAATGCAGACGATTGACCTGCCAAGTGCCAAGCATCAGCAAGACAATAAGAGAGGGGACAGCGACAAGTGTTGGCCATAAAAGCGGGCGAAACATCATAAGGGAAGCACTTCCTGAAAACCATATATGAATGTAAAAAAGGGCCAGCTCTAAGCAATGCTTGGCTGGCCCCGTCTTTATATCACTTTGTGACTATGTGGATCAACCACCCCACCAATAGACAGCCACGAACAAGAACAACCATACCACATCAACAAAATGCCAATACCATGCTGCGGCTTCGAAACCGAAATGCTGGTCTGCTGTGAAATGGCCTTTCATGCCGCGGATAAGGCAAACGGCCAAGAACAATGTCCCAACAAAAACGTGGAAGCCGTGGAACCCTGTTGCCATGTAAAAGACTGATGGGTAGATACCATCTGTAAAGCCAAATGGCGCATGGCTATATTCTAGGATTTGAAGCGCTGTGAACAAAATACCAAGCACCACTGTTAGCGATAGGCCAATTGTGAAATCACGGCGGTTATTCTGCAAAATCGCATGATGCGCCCACGTCACAGTACAGCCAGATAGCAACAAGACCAATGTGTTGATCAATGGCAAATCAAATGGGTCAAATGTAATAATGCCCTCTGGTGGCCATACACCGCCCACAGGGAAGAAGGCTGAATCAAAGAAGGCCCAGAAGAAGGCGACAAAGAACATCACCTCAGAGGCAATAAACAACATCATGCCATAACGCATACCAATTTGGACGATTGGTGTATGGTGACCTTGATATTCAGCTTCTCTGATGACGTCACGCCACCACATGAACATTGTCAACAACACCAAACCAAGGCCTGCGCCCAGGATATGTACGCCATAGGCACGCTCATGCATATACATAGCAGCACCAATAGCAGCCACAAAACCTGCGGCTGAACCAAATGCTGGCCACGGGCTAGGTTCTACCAGATGGTAAGGATGTTTTTGAGCTCCACTCATTTTGATCTCCTCTTTGTATTCCCCCCCGGTCCCATGCCGGGCACAAAATCGCCTTAACTAATATCGGCAAAGAATGTGTAAGACAAGACAACCTCATCCACATCCTTTGTGTTTAGGTCTGATGCAATATCGGGATCCAAGAAAAAGGATACCGGCATATCAACAGACTCCCCAACGCCAAGTGTCTGTTCAGTGAAACAGAAACACTCAATCTTCATAAAATATGGCCCCGCTTTTTGCGGTGTCACATTAAAGGTCGCTGTGCCACTTGTCGGGACATCAGCTAAATTTGTCGCACGGTACATGACCGTAATTTCTTCACCAGGCACCAATGAGACGGGCTGTGTGACTGCCTCAAACTTCCAAGGAAGCTTGGGGTTTACATTGGCATCAAAGCGCACCTGAACAGGCGGCAGGTCAAGCGCCACCGTCTCTGGTGCGGTCTCTGCCACTTGTGTTGTCCCGCCAAAGCCTGTCACCTGACAAAATAGGCGGTATAGTGGCACTGAAGCAAAGGCCAAACCGACCATCGCAAAAACAACCACAGCCAAAGTCGCCAAGGTTGCTTTATTGCGATTGGATGCCATCTCTGGCACCTCTTGCATAGGATTATGGTTCAGCGTTTGTGCCATAGCTTTAAGAGGCTCCTGCCATACGCAAAATTGTAATCAGATAGAATAAGACCACAAGGCCCACAATCAGACCAAGCACCCAATAATTGCGGCTTTTACGCATCGCAAGCATCTCAGCCGCTGTCTTCGGCTCAGGCTTTTGGACTGGTTGTTTTTTTGCTTTATCACTCATCTCATTTTAGCCTTTTAAATTAGCCCCATAACGAATTTATCAGCGATAAGCGCTAGGAATAGAATCGTTAGATAATAGAGCGAGAACGTAAATAATGGCATCGCCTTTGTGAGGCCATCTTCTTGTTTTAATTGCCATGCCTTTAGCACGAAAATCGCACCTGCAACCGCTGATAGCACGCCATAAGCAACAGAACTCATACCGATAAGATAAGGCGTGACCCCCAAAGGTGCCAAAATAACAGAATAGATAACAATCTGTGTCTTTGTCTCTGATATGCCTGCCACAACAGGGAGCATTGGCACATTGGCGGCTTGATAATCGTCATTTTTCACTAAGGCCAACGCCCAAAAATGCGGCGGTGTCCAGATGAAAATAATCGCAAAAAGCAAAACTGATTCAAGGCTGACCGTCCCTGTCATCGCGGCCCATCCCACCATCGGAGGCAAGGCGCCTGCCGCACCGCCAATCACGATATTTTGCGGGGTGCGTCTTTTCAGCCAGATAGAATAAATCACAGCGTAAAAGAAAATCGTAAAGGCAAGCAGGCCGCCAGCAAGAAGATTTGACGAAAGGCTTAACAACAAGACAGATAAAACAGAAATCACAAGCCCAAGAGCCAACGCCTCTTCGGATTGCACGCGCCCTGATGGAATAGGACGTCCCATCGTGCGTGTCATTACCGCATCAATATCGCGGTCATACCATTGATTAATTGCACCAGAAGCCCCTGCCCCTGCCGCAATGGCAAATAAAGAAATAGC
>WTHV01000160.1 GCA_011525265.1 Alphaproteobacteria bacterium
GCCTATGGGTGATTGCCCGCCCTATGACTGGCTTTGCAGAGACATTTTCGCATTATATCATGGAAGTTGGCGCGGGCGGTGGTTCAACCACGCCTGATACAAATGCTGAGGCACAATCAGTTCTATTTGTCGTCGAAGGTGAGTTGTCTTTAAGCTATGGCGGCGAGAGCTATCATCTTACATCTGGCGGTTATGCCTATCTTCCTGCAGGCCTTGCGTGGGCGCTACAAAATAACAGCGAGCAAAAGGCAGTCTTTCACTGGATAAGAAAGCGTTATCAGCGCGTTGACGGCATTGATGCCCCAGAGGCGTTTGTTACATCTGATGAAGCCACAACCCCTATTCCAATGCCAGATACAGACGGGGTATGGGCGACAAGCCGCTTTGTTGACCCCACTGATATTCGCCATGATATGCACGTCAATATCGTGACCTTCCAGCCTGGTGGGGTTATCCCTTTTGCTGAGACTCATGTGATGGAGCATGGTTTATATATTTTGCAAGGCAAGGCGGCCTATCATGTGAATCAAGATTGGATAGAAGTTGAGGCAGGAGACTATCTCTGGCTTCGTGCATTCTGCCCACAAGCCTGTTATGCCGGCGGGCCTGAACCGTTCCGCTACCTGCTCTATAAAGATGTTAATCGACATCCCAATTTAGACCTATAGAGCTTAACCGATTTTGGGACCATCGTGATTTGCTTACTATTATTCGCACACAACCATTAACAAAAGCTGCCTTCGCCCCTTTCGGTGATATATTAAGCTTTGATGGTGTGCCTGATAAGATGATCAATCAGGGTCTATGTGGGCGCTATCATGACCGTGCATCACTGACACAAATAGATGGCAAGGCAGGCATTAGCCTATTTGATGCAAAGCCTCGAGACTTGCCCTATCAGCTTGATTTGCTTGAGCGTCACCCGCTTGGCTCACAAGCCTTTATACCGATGAGTGAACATCCTTTTTTAGTGATTGTAGCTCCTGATGAAGACGGGCGTCCTGGCACGCCCCATGCTTTTATCACAGAGCCGCATATGGGCGTTAATTATCATGCCAATATTTGGCATGGTGTCTTAACGCCTCTTCATGCTCCTGGCCGATTTGCGGTGATTGACCGTATTGGCGAAGGGGCAAATCTAGAAGAATTCTGGTTGGAGGAGCCATATCAAATTGTCTCTTAAAAACTGACCAGAATTTTGAAACATAACTGCTACTTATGGGGGGAAATCATGGCAGCAGATAATTCACTTGGGACCCCTGCACAACTTGCAGACCCTAATTACACACCACCATTGGCACAAGCTGTGCCACTCGGTATTCAGCATATTTTGGCTATGTTTGTCTCAAATGTCACACCAGCTATCATCCTTGCGGGTGCGGCAGGTTTTGGCTTTGGCTCAAACTCAGCTGACTTCCCACAAATGATCTATATGATTCAAATGTCTATGGTCTTTGCTGGTATCGCGACATTAATTCAAACAATTGGTGTTGGACCAATTGGCGCGCGCTTGCCAATTGTTCAAGGGACAAGCTTTGCCTTTGTGCCAATTATGATCCCACTTGTCGCTGGCAAAGGCGTTGATGCCATGGCAGCTGTTATGGGTGGTGTCTTGGTCGGTGGTCTTTTCCACATGTTCCTTGGCACATTCATCAAGCGTATCCGCTTTGCCTTTCCACCATTGGTCACAGGTCTTGTGGTATTGATGATTGGTTTGGCATTGATCAAAGTTGGCATTCAATATGCCGCAGGCGGTGTTCCTGCTATCGGCAAGCCTGAATATGGCTCAGCGCTCAATTGGACAGCTGCCGGTGTTGTGATCGTTGTTGCACTTGGCTTGAAATTCTTCACCAAAGGCCTTTTATCAGCTGGTGCTGTTTTGGTTGGCATGCTTGCCGGTTATCTCTTTGCCCTAACACAAGGCATGGTTAGCTTTGGCGGTGTTGGCAATGCAGCTGCATTTGCTGTGCCAATGCCATTGCATTTTGGTCTTGAGTTCACCGCTGCTGCGATCATCGGCATGTGTGCGATGTCATTCGTCTCTGCTGTTGAAACAGTTGGTGATGTATCAGGTATCACAAAAGGTGGTGCAAAGCGTGAAGCAACAGATGAAGAAATTCAAGGTGCCACATATGCAGATGGTCTAGGTTCTGCTGTTGCTGGTCTATTTGGCGGCTTGCCAAATACATCATTTAGCCAGAATGTTGGCCTTGTTGCTATCACAGGTGTGATGAGCCGCAAGGTTGTTACATTTGGGGCGATTTTGCTTGTTGTTGCAGGTCTTATCCCAAAGGTTGGTGCTATCATTTCAACTGTACCAATCGAAGTATTGGGCGGCGGTGTGATTGTCATGTTCGGCATGGTTGCCGCAGCTGGCGTATCTATCTTGGCAACCGTTGAGTGGAACCGCAGAAATCTGATGATTTTCGCTATCTCACTATCAGTCGGCCTTGGCCTTCAGCTTGAGCCAGCTGCTTTGCAGCATCTATCAGGTACTGTCAAAATTTTGATGACATCAGGTCTTCTTCCTGCCGCTGTCTTGGCGATGGTCTTGAACCTAGTCTTACCAGAAGAGCTTCCAGAAGCTTAAACAAAGACATCAAACATATGTGATTAAAAAGCCCCTCTTGCATGGTTCAAGGGGGGCTTTTTTTACATCACAAATGAAAGACAATCGCCTTAACGATTTTTTAACCCTTCCATGTAACTCTCAAAATACAACTAAAATGCTGATTTATGGTCTCTATTAGAAACACATAATCGTCTTTCAGCGGATTAGCATACCACAATAACCTTGGGAGGGGGCGGTGATGAAACGTAATTATTTCGATCTATTTTCAAAGCCTAACAGTCAAAAAGGGCTGAGTTTTGGAAATCAATCTCTAATTGGCACAGATGATGATGACATTATCACAGGTGGCGCGGATAATGATGTCATAGAAGGTTTTGGCGGGGCAGATAAGCTTGATGGTGGGGGCGGAAACAACACCCTATCCTACGCTTCTTCTCCCAGTGCTGTTACTGTTTTTCTTATCAGCAATTATGCCTCTGGCGGCCATGCAGAAGGTGATGAGATAAAAAATTTCTCAAACCTCATCGGCTCACAACATAATGATGTCCTTGTTGGCGATTGGGATGACAATATTATAAGCGGCGGGGATGGCCATGATATCATCTACAGCTATGGCGGTGTAAATTTCCTATCTGGCGG
>WTHV01000067.1 GCA_011525265.1 Alphaproteobacteria bacterium
GACCTTATCACGCTGATACCAAATCTGATGTTAAAGCTTGGTTATCAGACCAATGTTCCTGTTGATAAATTGCCAAAATTGGTTAGCTTGTCGCGTCTCATTGATGACAGATTGAACCGCACGCCAAATGCGCATGCCCCTTATGTGGGTCAAGCTGCTTTTGCGCATAAGGGGGGCTTGCACGCCTCAGCGGCACAAAAAGACCCACGCACTTATGAACATGTCACACCTGAATCAGTTGGCAATCAGCGCCAGTTTTTGATTTCAGATCAAACAGGTAAATCAAATGTCTTGGCGCGTTTCAAAGAAGTTGGCATTGAGATCGATGCCAAAGATAGCCGTCTTGACCGCCTGATTGCGACCGTAAAAGACCGTGAATATCAAGGCTGGTCATTTGATTCTGCCGAAGCTAGTTTTGAGTTGCTTGCCCGCCAAGCCTTAGATGAATTGCCTAATTACTTTTCTATTGGCAGGTTCCGCGTCACAGATGAGCGCCGCTTTAATGCAAAGGGTGAATTGGTGGTGGAATCAGAAGCGACAGCCTCTGTGCTTGTAGGCAAGACAACACATGATGAGGTTGGCTTTGGTAATGGCCCTGTTCATGCGGTTGATAATGCGTTGCGCAAGGCTTTGATTGATGCTTATCCGCTTCTATCAGATGTTGAGCTGACAGATTATAAAGTGCGTATTCTTGAGCCACAAAATGGCGATGAAGGCACAGGGGCTGTCACGCGTGTGCTGATTGAATTCACAGATAAAACGCATCATATTTGGCGCACTTGCGGTGTTTCAACCAATATCATTGATGCCTCAGTAATGGCTTTGGCAGATGGTATGCGCTATAAGTTGCACCGCGAAAAGGCCACCATGCCAGAGGGCTCATAAGATGGGGAGTGCATAAGATGGCGCCTGATGCGCTCATGCAACCACCTGTCATTATTTTGCTTCGCCCTCAAATGGGTGAGAATATTGGCTCATCTGCCCGTGCGATGAAAAATTGTGGTATTTCTGAATTACGTCTTGTTGCACCGCGCGATGGCTGGCCAAACCCGCTTGCACGTCCTATGGCAGCCTCTGGTGCTGATATTTTGGATAATGCGACAGTCTATGATGATATCGGCTCTGCGATGCATGATGTGGTGCTCGCATTTGCCACCACAGCGCGTATGCGTGATTTGGTCAAACCAACCACAGACCCAAGAGGCGCGGCAGAGATGAGTGTGGCAAAGCCGCAATCAGAAGGCAGGCGTATTGCCTATCTATTTGGGGCTGAACGCTCTGGGATGGATAATGATGAGGCGGTGATGGCTGATTATATTGTTTCAGCAGACCTCAACCCTGATTTTCCGAGTTTAAATCTTGGCCAAGCCGTTCTCATGATGAGTTGGGAATGGCGCATGGCCGCGTTGCGCGCGCAAAGCCTGTCTGATGCGGCGCTAGATGATAACTGGCCAGAACGCGCAACTATCCAAGAGCGTGATTTCTTTTTCCAACGCTTTGAATCGCTTTTGCATGATAAGGGATTCTTTGCCACCAAAGAGATGGCACCAATTGTTAATCGCAATATGCGTGCCTTTTTCACACGCGCAGAGCCAACAAAACAAGAGCTGCAAACATGGCATGGTATTTTATCTATGCTTATGAAAGATAGTTAGGGCTATTTCTTAAGGCTAGCGCTTGACTTTTCGCCAGATTTTAGTATTTTCCGCGCACGCCTGAGAAAGCGGTGCATAACCATAAGGGTTATGTTCCCGGCCATGTGGCACTATCGGGCAAATATAAGGAAAAGAAAATGGCTCCTAAGTCAGATCATAAGCGCCATAGCGCTAAGCATAAAATCGACCGTCGCCTAGGTGTAAACCTATGGGGTCGTGCAAAATCACCTCTTAACAACCGTGACTCAGCACCAGGTCAGCATGGCCAGCGTCGCAAGAAGCCAACGGATTTCGGTATCCAGTTGATGGCAAAGCAGAAGCTTAAGGGCTATTACGGTAACATTGGCGAGAAAGCCTTTAAGCGTTACTATGCTGAAGCAGCTCGTCTTCGTGGTGATACAGGTCAAAATTTGATTGGTATTCTTGAAACACGCATGGATGCTGTGTTGTACCGTTCAAAGATTGCCCCAACAGTTTTCGCAGCACGCCAGCTTATCAACCACGGCCACGTGATGCTAAATGGCAAGCGCTGTAACATTGCATCAGTCATCTTGAAAGCAGGCGATACATTGTCATTGAAAGAAAAGTCAAAGACAATCCCAGCTGTTCTTGAAGGCGTGGCATCAACAGAGCGTGATGTTCCAGAATATGTTGAAGCTGATCATGATAAGATGACAGTAACATTTGTTCGCATCCCAACTTTGGATGAAGTGCCTTATCCGGTACAGATGGAACCAAATCTAGTGGTGGAATATTACTCACGCTAATCTGTCACTTGTGACAAGATATATGATTTCAAATAGCGCTGCATTTATTATGTAGCGCTATTTTTTTATCAAACTTATGAATCATGCTAGCCTAACGCTAGATGAAACGCTCATAGTTGTGGAAAGGATCGGGTGATGAGTGATTGGCCAGATAGCTATTATGCTGCCATTTTTACCAACCAGCGATCACAAGAAGGCGGTGACCTCTATCCTGTGATGAGTGAAAAAATGGTCGAATTAGCCGCAAAACAACCTGGTTTTTTGGGCATGGAATCTGTTAGAGGCGATGATGGGCTTGGTATCACAGTCTCTTATTGGACAACAAGAGAGGCAATCACAGCTTGGGGGCGTCATGGCGAACATGTCATTGCCAAACAGCTTGGCAGGCAAGAATTCTATCTGTGGTTTCAACTGCGCATTGCCAAAGTTGAGGAGACGCGCAGTTTTGGTATTGAAGCACTTATCAACGAGGCAAATAGCGACGATGATGCGGGCGCAGATTAGCCTGATGATTAGCCTGCAGGTTGCACATTAATCCCGTGCGTGTTGAACATTTCAAGCAATTCACCTGTTTCATACATTTCACGGATGATATCACAACCGCCAACAAATTCGCCCTTTACATAAAGCTGCGGGATAGTTGGCCAATCTGAGAAATCTTTAATGCCTTGGCGCAGTTCATCATCTTCAAGAACGTTAATGCCTTTGAATTGCACGCCAACATGAGACAAGACGCCCACAACAGCGG
>WTHV01000064.1 GCA_011525265.1 Alphaproteobacteria bacterium
TCCTGAATGGCACGGCGTTCAACAGCGGTTGAGCCTGATGGCACACAAATAATCATTTGCGGGTTTGCAATTGAAAAACGACCATTCACTTTTCTGATAAAGTGCTTAATCATTTCTTCTGCCACTTCAAAGTCAGCAATCACACCATCAGCCATGGGGCGGATAGCGCGAATATTACCAGGTGTTTTACCAAGCATGACTTTGGCTTCTTCACCAACAGCAAGTACGTGTGTTTTGCCACGTACCTCTGCCATCGCGACAACTGATGGTTCATTCAAGACGATTCCCTTGCCTTTGACATAAACCAACGTATTTGCGGTTCCTAAGTCAATGCCGATATCTGCCGATAAAAAACCAAAAAGTGAGCCTAACATGTGAAGATGTCCCAATCGCTATCTAGTGTTTAAAAATGGCCGCAAAAAAGCGGCCATTTCATATTGTCATATCGTAAAGCGTAAATCTAGTTTTTCGCTTTATCAACCAATCTGTTTGAACCAATCCAAGGCATCATGCCACGCAGATTATCACCCACGGCTTCGATTGGATGCTCTGCATTACGGCGACGCGTCGCTTTAAAGCTTGCTTGACGAACCTTGTTTTCAAGCATGAAGTCGCGCACAAAACGACCTGATTGAATATCATCAAGAACACGCTTCATCTCAGCTTTTGTTTCTTCTGTGATGATACGAGGACCTGTGACATATTCACCATATTCAGCTGTGTTTGAAATTGAATAGTTCATGTTGGCGATACCACCTTCATAAATCAAATCAACAATCAGCTTTACTTCGTGCAAACATTCGAAATAAGCCATTTCTGGCGCATAACCTGCTTCTGTCAATGTCTCATAACCAGCTTTGATAAGCTCAACAAGGCCACCACATAGAACAGCCTGTTCACCGAACAAATCTGTCTCACATTCTTCTTTAAATGTTGTCTCGATGATGCCTGAACGGCCACCACCAACACCACAAGCATATGACAAGCCAACATCATGGGCATTGCCAGAGGCATCTTGGTGGATAGCGATAAGACATGGCACACCGCCGCCCTTAACATATTCACCGCGCACTGTGTGGCCTGGGCCTTTTGGTGCAACCATAAAGACGTCAATATCACCGCGTGGCTCAATCAAGTTGAAATGCACATTTAGACCATGGGCAAATGCCAAAGCTGCACCTGGGCGCATATTGGCATGAATCTCAGATTCGTAGATATCAGCTTGCAATTCATCAGGTGTTAGCATCATGACTACATCGGCCCATGCCGCAGCATCAGCAACAGTCATAACCTTAAAGCCAGCGCCTTCTGCCTTCGCAATAGTTGATGAGCCTTCACGTAATGCCACAACAACCTCAGCGACACCGCTATCTTTTAGGTTAGCCGCATGAGCATGACCTTGTGAGCCATAGCCAACAATCACAACTTTTTTGCCTTTAATCAGGCCGATATCGGCATCCTGATCATAATAAACACGCATCTTATATCTCCTTAAGGTGTTAACGCCGAAAATCACAAATTTCGCGCGCCTTTTAATTCTGGTTAAAGGTAATAGCCTTTTAACGCACTAAATCAAAGCTAAAATTATCTATTGGAAGTCAATTTCACTGCCACGTGAAATCGCAGAAACGCCTGTTCTTGCCACTTCTGTCTCGCCAAGCGATGTCATCAGATCGACAAAGGCAGATACTTTAGAGCTTGCACCTGTCACTTCAAAGACAAAGCTCTCAAGCGTGCTATCAAGTGTTCTGGCTCTGAAACTATCAGCCACACGCAGTGCCTCAATACGGTTTTCACCTGAATTGACGATTTTCACCAACGCCAATTCGCGCTCTACATGAGGGCCTTTGACAGTCAAATCTTGCACAGAATAAACAGGCACTTGGCGTTTTAGCTGTTCTTTAATCTGTTCTATGACCATAGGTGTGCCGCTTGTGACAATCGAGATGCGTGACAAATGCTTTTGTTTGTTCACTTCTGATACGGTCAAGCTTTCAATGTTATAGCCGCGCCCGGAAAACAGGCCCACAACGCGTGCTAATACACCCGGCTCATTTTCAACAAGAACTGATATTGTATGGCTTTCTACCACTGACTTATCAAACATCAGATGGGCTCCCTTTATATGATGTCATCTTTGCTATTATATGCCGCACCATCACTGGCGCTTTAGGCGCTGTGGTTAAACGAGAACTTTGCCTTCCTCAGAGATGGCGTCCTCACTATCTTCTTGGCTCAAAATCATATCGCAATGCGCCGCACCTGATGGGATCATAGGGAAGCAATTTTCTTCCTTGGCAACGCGGATATCGGCAATAACAGGGCCATCAATCGCAAGCATTTGTTCAATAACAGAATCCAAATCATCTGTTGTGCGTGCGGTAAGGCCTGTCATACCAAACGTATCAGCCAATTTTTCAAAATCAGGTAATGAGGCCGAATAGCTTTCTGAATAACGACCGCCATGGATTAATTCTTGCCATTGGCGTACCATGCCCATCCATTCATTGTTAATGATGAACATTTTCACAGGCAAATTATACTGCGATAATGTGGAAAGCTCTTGCATATTCATCATGAAAGACGCCTCACCCGCAATATCAATCACAGTGGCGTTCGGATGGGCGACCTGCACACCCATTGCAGAGGGCAAGCCATATCCCATAGTCCCAAGACCACCTGAGGTCATCCATCTATTTGGCTCATGGAAATTGAAATATTGTGCTGCCCACATCTGATGCTGACCAACCTCAGTTGTCACGTAAACATCACTGCCCTTGGTCATCTCATACAGACGGCGAATAGCGTGTTGCGGCTTGATGATATCCCCTGTTTGGCGATAGGCAAGGCATTTGCGATCACGCCAGCCGTCAATCTGCTTCCACCATTTTGCCAAGGCACCCTTATCCGTTTCGACATTCTGGGCTTTCATCTCTGCCAATAGCGCGTCAAGAATTTCACCTGCATCACCAATAATGCCAAGCTCAGCACGCACATTTTTATTAATAGATGACGGGTCAATATCACAATGCACCTTTACTGAATTTGGCGCAAAATCCGATAAGCGACCTGTGACACGGTCATCAAAACGTGCACCAATATTCAACATAAAGTCACAATTATACATGGCGAGGTTCGCTTCATATGTGCCATGCATAC
>WTHV01000106.1 GCA_011525265.1 Alphaproteobacteria bacterium
GGCAATTCACTTGGCTTTGATATTTCCTTAATCGACCCTGCCAAAATTGCAGAGTTGCATCCTTATTATAACATAGATGGCGTTCTTGGCGCCCTTTATACCCCTGATGATGGTCATGTTGATCCCTCTGGCATTACCCAAGCCTTGGCAACAGGTGCGCGGCAATTGGGTGTAAAAATCATCCGCCGCTGCCAAGCCAACAATATCACACAAAATGCACAAGATGAATGGGTGGTGGAAACACAAAAAGGCACCATCATTTGTGAGCATGTTGTGAATGCCGGCGGCACCTATGCAAGGCAAATGGGCGAATGGTCTGGCTTGCAATTGCCAATGACTTCTATGACACATCATTATCTTGTGACCGATACGGTGCCAGAATTTACCGCGCTTGCATCAGAATTGCCTGTGGTACGTGATGATGCGCAGGTCTCTGGCTATATTCGCATGGAACAAAAATCTGGCCTGATTGGGATTTACGAAAAAGAAAATCCCAATACAGTGTGGGAAGATGCCTGCCCTTGGGAGGCAGAGAATGAGCTGTTTGAGGCTGATTATGACCGTATTATGCCATGGCTTGAAAATGCGATGGAACGTATGCCTATCCTCTCTGAGCTTGGCATTAAAAGAGAAGTGCATGGCGCGATTAGCCATCCGCCTGATGGTAACCCGCTTATTGGGCCAGCGCCTGGCGTGAAAAATTACTGGTGCTGTTGTGGCACGCAGATTGGGATTGGCTGGGGGCCCGGGCTAACACGTGAATTGGCTAGGTGGATGGTTCATGGTGCCGCTGATATCTCAATGCGGGAATTTGATCCAAGACGCTTTGGCTCATATGCCACCAAAGACTGGCAAGTGATCAAGGCCAAGGAAGATTATTGCTTGCGCCACGAAATCCCCTTCCCGCATTTCAACCGTCTTGATGGCAGGCCTGTAAAACCAAGCCCACTTTATGAGATGCTCAAAGATAAAGGGGCGGTTTATGAGGAAGTCTATGGTCATGAGCGGCCAAGATGGTTTGCCAAAGATGGGGTGGAACAGCGCGATTATTATAGTTTCCGCAAAACACCTGTTGATGAGATGGTAGCAAATGAAGTGGCAGGCGTTCGCGCCTCTGCTGGCATAATGGATATCTCTGCCTTTACCAAAGTAAGGGTAAGTGGAAGAGATGCCGCACAGCTTTTAGATCGGCTGACTGCCAACCGCTTGCCACAGAAAATCGGCAGCATTGGCCTAACCCATATGTTGAATGAAGCAGGTCGTATTGAGCTTGAAACAACCATTGTGAAGCTTGATGAGGATGCCTATTACCTTGTCTGTGCCGCCTTTTTTGAACAAAGGTTGCTTGACCATATTGCCCGCCATCAAGGCACGGCTGATGTGTCAGTTACCTGCCACTCTGATGATTGGTGCGCCCTTGCGCTGAATGGCCCCAACAGCCGTGCTATCTTATCTCACGTGACAGATACGCCTCTTGATAATGCCTCTTTCAAATGGCTAACGGGGCAAGAGATCACAATTGCAGGGCATAAATTATGGGCGTTGCGCCTCTCTTATGCCGGTGAGCAGGGCTATGAGTTGCATCTGCCAAGAGAGGCTATGATAGCAGTATATGAGGCGCTTACAGAGGCTGGCGCGCCTCATAATATCGTCAATTATGGCTCCTTTGCCATGAATGCCATGCGTATGGAAAAGGCCTTTAAAGGAGCGAGCGAGCTGACGAATGAAGTCACATTGGTTGAGGCAGATGTCATGCGCTTTGTCTCATTAGATAAAGACTTTATTGGCAAAGATGCCATGATGGCGCAGGGCTTAGATGCCAAACGCTATATTTGTGCCTATCTTGAAATTGCCCAAGATGGCGATGTATTTGGGCATGGTGGTGAGCCTGTTTATCATGATGGTACCGTCATTGGCTCAACTGCCTCTGTTGCCTATGGCCCAAGCGTTGATAAGATTTTGGCATTTGCCTTTATCAAGCCAGAGCACGCCAGTGATGGCACAAAATTGCAGGTTATGATTCATGGCAAAAAGCGTGATGCTATTGTCCATGCCAAGCCTGTTTATGATCCAACAAGCGCCCTGCCACGCGCCTAATCTTTTGCCTAAAGGAGAGTCAGTTATGAAAATTACCTCGTTGCAATTATGGCGCCAACCTCTTGAAAGCCATGAGGCCTATTATATGGCAGATGGCAAGACCTGTGATGTTGTGACCTCTATCATAATGCGTCTTGAGACTGATGCTGGTATCTCTGGTTGGGGCGAGGTGTGCTGTATTCCGCATTACCTGCCTGCCTATGCTGATGGTATTATGCCCGGCATAGAGCATTTGGCACCTGTCATCATTGGCAAGGATGCTAGCCATCCAGAGGTTGTTATGGCAGAGGTGAATGCCTATCTGATTGGCCATCCTTATATCAAATCATTGGTGGATATGGCGCTTCATGATGTGGCGGCACGCGCGGCAAAACTGCCTTTATATCAATATCTTGGCGGCAATTTTGGCAAGCCGCTTCCGCTTTACCATTCTATCACCTGCATTGCCCCTAATGAGATGGCACGTATCGCCAAAGACGAGCTTGCAAAAGGCATGACACAATTCCAAGTTAAGCTTGGGGCAGATAGCAATAATGAGGCTGATATTGCCCGCTTGCGCCTTGTGCGTGAGGCTGTTGGTTCAGCACCATTGGTCTATGGTGATTGGAATTGTGGGGCAACAAGCCTTGATGCGACACGCGTTGGTCGTGCTGTCAGCGGGTTTGATATCATGCTTGAGCAGCCTTGTAAGACTATCACAGAATGCAGCCATGTACGCAATGCGACTGGCCTTGCGATGAAGCTTGATGAATCAGCCCATGATATTGCCAGCCTTATTGAAGGGCATCAGACGGGGTGCATGGATGCTGCCGCTTTGAAGATTTCCAAATTTGGTGGGATTAGCGAGATGCGCAAAGCACGTGATTTATGTGTCACACTTGGCGTTAAAATGTGCATTGAAGATACATGGGGCTCTGATATCACAACCTCTGCCGCGCTTCATATTGGAGCGTCAACCAACCCGAAATATATTATGAATGTGTGTGATTTATCATCCTATGTAGCCCCTGTCTC
>WTHV01000137.1 GCA_011525265.1 Alphaproteobacteria bacterium
GCTCTGGGGCAGAGGTGCCGCCAGCAACAACAATGACAGCGATAATGGCTGGTGAAAGACGCAAAGCACTGCCAAGAGATGTGGTGGCTGGCACGATGATATTGCCGCCAATCGCCAGTAAGATAAGGCCTATTAATAGTAGTAGGCTTGCATGGGTAGCGGCGTGCGGGATGGCTGCTATAAGCCAGTCAGAGGGTGCGGTCACGGTTATGTCCTGAGAGGTGGGTGGGCAGAAGCGCTGAAAAACTTAGTTTAGATGTGGGGTTTTCATCTTCTAATGCAAGAGTGCAGTTTGTGAAAAAAATAATCTAGTATTTTGTACCACGGCTTTAATGCCCCTATAGTGAGCGCGCATTTATCATTACCCCTAAAGAGGCAGTTAGCACCATGATGGCGCAGATTTCAGAGACGTTAAAAGATAAAATCGCTTGGGCATTTGTTCTGATTTGCCCTGCTTTCTTTGCCTCAAATATGTTGATTGCACGCGGGATGAATGGTGTGTTTCCCCCGCTGTCATTGGCATTTGCTAGATGGTTTTTTGTTGGCATTTTGGTTTTTGTCGCACTTGCTTTTATGCGCCAATTACCCTGGCAGACCTTGCGCCAAGAATGGGGGCGCATTTTATTTCTTGCCTCTTTGGGGATGGGGCTTTGTGGCGGCCCTGTTTATTTAGGTGGTGAGCTGACAACCGCTATGAATATTGGCCTTATTTACAGTGCAGCCCCCTTATTGATTGCCTTGCTTGCTTTTATACGCTTTGGCGAAAAGCTCTCTTATTGGCAGATGCTTGGCATGGTTATGGGGCTATGTGGTGTGGTGGTTATTTTAACAATGGCCGATATTAACCGGCTCGCCAATTTGAGCTTTAATACGGGTGATTTATGGATTGTGTTGGCGACGACAAGTTTTGCCATCTATTCGCTTGGCTTAAAATATAGCCGCACATCATTAAGCCAAATACAACGTTTTGGGGCGATGTCTCTTGGCGGCGCGCTCTGGCATCTGCCTTTTGTGATTGGTGAGATAGCAATAAGAGGGCCTTGGCCAGATTTTACATGGGCAATTGGCGGGGCGATTTTTAGCCTTGTCTTCAGCGCGTCTCTTGGTGCCTATCTCTCTTATGGCTTTATCGTCAGCCGCCTTGGCGCAACAATTGCAGGTGCAACCTTATATTTGGCACCCATTTATGCAGCAGGGCTTGCGATCTTGCTATTAGGAGAGCGCCTTGAAATGCATCATCTGCTAGGTGGCGCACTTATCTTGCCGGGGCTCTGGTTGGTCTCTCAACGACTGAAATCGTAAAAGGGCGTTATGCTACCGCCTGTTTGGGCGTCTGCCTGAGGGAGGTTGGACAGGGGAGTCTATCTCAGCTGATTGACGCTTTGGTTTCGCTGACACAGGCATTCCTGGCGCATCAAGGCCAAGGTCTTTTGCCTCAAGGCGGCGTAGCTCATCACGCAATCGTGCTGCCTCTTCAAATTCCAGATTTGCGGCCGCATCACGCATCTGCTGTTCAATCTCAGCAATGATCGTCTTAAGGTCCTTGCCTTGCAGATTATTATCCTTAATGCCAGTGCGGACATTCACATGATCAGCGCGCTCATAGACAGAATCAAGGATATCAGCGATATCTTTTTTCACTGATTCTGGCGTGATCCCATTGGCTTCGTTCCATGCTTGTTGTTTTTCCCGTCGTCTTTTGGTCTCATCAAGCGCATAGGTCAACGAGTCAGTCATCTTATCCGCATAAAGAATCACGCGGCCATCAACATTACGCGCCGCGCGGCCAATGGTCTGGATAAGAGATGTTTTGGAGCGCAGATAGCCCTCCTTGTCAGCATCTAAAATGCCAACAAGCGCACATTCAGGAATATCAATCCCTTCACGAAGAAGGTTAATACCAATCAAGACATCAAAGACGCCAAGGCGTAAATCGCGCAAAATTTCAATGCGCTCAAGCGTATCAACATCAGAGTGGACATAGCGCACTTTGATGCCAGCCTCATGCATATATTCTGTCAAAGCCTCAGCCATTTTTTTGGTCAAGGTTGTGATTAGAACACGTGTGCCATCTTCTGCGGCTTGGCGTGATTCTGCGATGATATCATCAACTTGTGTCGCGGTTGGCCGAATAAGACAGACAGGATCTATCAGCCCTGTGGGGCGGACAATCTGTTCCACAAAACTGCCATGGGTTTGCTCTAGCTCCCATGTGCCAGGTGTGGCAGAGACAAAGATGGTTTGCGGCCTGAATTGCTCCCACTCTTCAAATTTCAACGGCCGGTTATCAAGGCAAGATGGCAGGCGGAATCCATAATTTGACAAGGTTGTTTTACGCGCAAAGTCACCTTTATACATGGCGCCAATTTGCGGCACTGTCACATGGCTTTCATCAATGATCAGAAGCGCATTTTCAGGCAGATATTCAAATAAGGTTGGCGGTGGCTCGCCTTGTTGACGCCCTGAGAGGTAGCGGGAGTAATTTTCAATACCATTACAGCTGCCTGTGGCTTCAATCATTTCTAGATCAAATTTGGTGCGTTGCTCAAGGCGTTGTGCTTCAAGCAATTTGCCCGATTCATGAAAATTATTTAGCGTATCTTTTAACTCATGGCCAATCAGTTTGACGGCCTGCTGTAGTGTTGGGCGCGGGGTCACATAGTGTGAATTGGCAAAGATTGTGATTTTTTCGAGCGTGGCTGTTTTCTCACCGGTGAGGGGATCAAATTCGTGGATTGTCTCAACCTCATCACCAAATAAAGAGATGCGCCATGCCCTATCTTCAAAGTGGGCAGGAAAGATTTCAATATTATCACCGCGCACGCGAAATGTGCCACGTACGAAATTCACATCATTGCGGCGATATTGCAATTCTGTCAGTCGGCGCAAGAGTGATTGGCGTTCGAACTCATCTTCTAGGGCAATTTTAAAGGTCATTGTTGAATAGGTTTCAACAGACCCAATACCATAGATGCAAGAAACAGATGCCACAATGATCACATCATCACGTTCAAGCAACGCACGCGTTGCTGAGTGCCTCATACGATCAATTTGCTCATTAATAGATGATTCTTTTTCGATATAGGTATCAGAGCGCGGCACATAGG
>WTHV01000070.1 GCA_011525265.1 Alphaproteobacteria bacterium
CGGGCCATGTAGTAGTTGCAAATGACAACACTGCTCCGGTTGCTGTTGCTGCTTAGCGGTAACAAAAACCATTTTAAAGTCCTATCGGCTTGAGCTCTGATAGGCGGGGTTCGGGAGGCACCTGGCAACAGAAGCGTCTCACTTTTTAAAAAGGTGGTGTGATCCTATCACAGCACAAACAAATATGAGGTCGCGATGTCTGATAATGACGAGCATATTTCTGGCATCAATTACGAATTATTAGTTGATGATTCAATGCGCAATGTTTTGCGCGGTGCGCTTACCATTGCAGAACATGTCGGCCTGCCTGGCGACTCTCATTTCTTTATCACTTTTAGAACTGACTTTGACGGCGTTGAAATTAATCAAAATTTGGTTAAGGCTGGCGAGAATGAGCTGACAATTGTTATTCAGCATCAATTCTGGGATTTAAAGGTTGAAGATCAAGTCTTCAATGTCACCTTATCATTCTCTGGTAAACCAGAAACACTGGTTGTACCTTTTGCCGCTGTGACACAATTCTCTGACCCGTCTGTAGGATTTGGCCTGCAATTTGGTGCCTTAGACAGCATGGATGATGCGGATGAGGCACTTGGCAATGGCGCTATCCAAGCCCTAGAACAGCCCGCTGATAGCCCGCCTGCATCTGATGAAACCGCTGAGATTGTCTCACTTGATAGTTTTCGCAAGAAACCTAAAGACAGCTAGCACAACCCCTTACCTCCACTATTCCTTCTGCTTGAAATAGGACGAGATAGATGTCTGATTTTAACTATACGCCTCTTCTGCCTGTTGGCACTGACACGACAGACTATGAGCTTGTCACAACTGATCATGTCACACATGTTGAAATTGACGGTGAGGACTTTATCAAAGTCGCACCAGAGGGTTTGCGCCTGTTGTCTGAGCGTGCCTTTAAAGATATCTCGCACCTCTTGCGCCCTGCGCATCTTGCTCAGCTGCGTGCTATCTTGGATGATCCAGAAGCCACCAAGAATGATCGTTTTGTCGCCCTAGAGATGTTAAAAAATGCTGTTGTCGCCTCTGATGGCGTCTTGCCAATGTGTCAAGATACCGGCACCGCGCTTATCACAGGCACAAGAGGCGAGCGTGTCTTAACAGGTGGTGAGGATGCCAAATATCTGTCTAAAGGCGTCTATGACACCTATCAATCAGCCAATTTGCGTTATTCGCAACTAGCGCCTCTATCAATGTTTGAAGAAAAAAACACTGGCAATAATTTACCTGCACAAATTGACCTTTATGCCGGCAAAGGCGCACAATATGATTTAACCTTCATTCAAAAAGGTGGCGGTTCTGCGAATAAATCATTCCTCTATCAGAAAACCAAAGCTGTCTTGAATGAACAAAGCATGATGGAATTTGTCAAAGAGGCGATTATTGGCCTTGGCACAGCCGCCTGCCCGCCCTATCACCTTGCGATTGTTATAGGCGGCACTTCAGCGGAATATACCATGAAAACAGTCAAGCAAGCCTCTATTAAGGCGCTTGATAACCTGCCAACACAAGGCTCAGAGTCAGGTCATGGCTGGCGTGATACAAAATGGGAAGAGCGCATCTTGCAATTAACAAGAGAGCTTGGCATTGGCGCACAATTTGGCGGCAAATATTTCTGTCATGATGTGCGCGTTATCCGCCTGCCACGCCATGGTGCCTCTTGCCCGATTGGCATAGGTGTCTCTTGTTCAGCAGACAGACAGGTCAAAGCGAAAATCACCGCTGACGGTATTTTTATTGAAAAGCTTGAAAAAGACCCGGCACGTTTCTTGCCCGATGTTGCAGAGGCAGATGACGGTGATGGGGTTGTTAAAATTGATTTAAACCAACCAATGGCTGATATTCTAAAAACACTCAGCCAGCATCCTGTTAAGACACGTGTTAGCCTGTCTGGCCCCTTAATCGTGGCACGTGATATCGCCCATGCAAAGCTGAAAGAACGCCTAGAGGAAACAGGCAAGCTGCCTGACTATATCAAAGACCACCCTGTCTATTATGCCGGCCCTGCCAAGACACCAGATGGCATGGCCTCTGGCTCATTTGGGCCAACCACAGCAGGGCGGATGGATTCTTATGTCGAAGAATTTCAAGCCGCTGGTGGCTCTCTTGTGATGTTGGCCAAAGGAAATCGTTCCGCTGCAGTGCGCCGCGCTTGTGAGACACATGGCGGTTTCTACCTTGGCTCAATTGGTGGTGTTGCGGCAAAATTAGCCCTTGATGCGATCAAGAAGGTTGAAGTGCTTGAATATCCAGAACTTGGCATGGAAGCCGTCTGGAAAATCGAAGTAGAAGATTTCCCTGCCTTCATCGTTATGGATGATAAGGGGAATGATTTCTTTAAGCTTGATTAAAGCGCTCTTTACATCTTTGGCAAATTGCGTGGCTTTTTGCCCCCATAGGCCCAATTCAGCAATTCAATCAGGTGCATAATCGGCGCTTTGGATGCTGACAATTGATTAATACAGCCCAAATTGCCAGCAACCACAACATCTGCCTCAAGGGCATCAATATGAGATAGCTTGCGAGCTTGCAATTGTGATGCCATCTCTGGCTGAAGCACATTGTAAACCCCTGCTGAGCCACAGCATAGGTGGGATTCTTTTGCCGTCACAACTTCAAACCCTGCGTTGGTAAGCAAGGCTTTTGGCGCATCTAGCACCTTTTGCCCATGTTGCAAAGAACAGGCCGCATGATAGCCCACCTTCATATTTCGCGATGAGAGCGGTGTCAGTAAATTTGCATCATAAAGAAATTCTGTCACATCTTTGGCAATGCTTGAAATATGGCGCGCTAAAGAGGCGTATTGGGGATCATCTGCAAGCAAATTCACATAATCTTTGACGGTCGTCCCACAGCCTGATGTATTGACGATAATCGCATCAAGACCATCTTTTTCAAGCTCCTCAGCCCAAGCGGCCACGCTCGAACGCATCGCTGCCTTTGCTCCTGCTTCATCACTGATATGATGAGCAAGCGCACCACAACAATAGGCTTTCTGCTTCACCACAACCTCAGTCCCAAAACGGTTTAGCAGATCAATTGTGGCAGCATTAATATCTGGATTAATGGCACGCTGCGCACAGC
>WTHV01000198.1 GCA_011525265.1 Alphaproteobacteria bacterium
GCCACATAATCGATAGGAATTGCGCGATATCCTGCCAATGAGATGCTAGCTCTTTTGGCCAGAGTTGTGCCATATCCGCTATATCAAATTCAGCATTTTGAACCTGATCAAGCAATTGAATTAGCGCGCGGCTCAACGCAAAGGCTTGCGCTTCTGAAGGGCGTTGACCACCAATGGGAAAGGATTGGACTTGGCGTGCAATCAAGCATAAGCGCCGCATAGCGGGTATAGCAGGTGGCAAGCCGCCATCTTCAATCGGCCAAAAAGCATGAGGGGTGAATGCATCATCATCAATGTCACCAATCGCATAAAGACGCGGCAGAATGAGGGCGCGCCCCTTGCTCTCTTGCAAAAAAGCCGCAGAAAGCGCACGCAACGCACGGCGTGTTGGCAGATAAATTTCTGCAACTGCCAACTCTTGTGGGCTTAACGTCTCAAGCAAGCCCTTCGCCAAATCAGTGGCAAAGGAACAGCCGGGCGGAATTGTATAAAAAGACGCGCTATGCATGGCATCTATCATAGGGCGTTTTTACCATCAGCACCTATCATTTTTTCGCAAAAAAATAACCGCCAAACAGCTTATTACCTAGGCCGATATCTCAAGCCCCACCTTAGCCAACTCTACAGAGAGCGCCGTGATAAATGCCTCTGGTGCAGAGAAGGAGAAGTGGCGGCTATCGCCCTCAGAAAACGCAATTTCAATCATCACAGCATCTGACGGCCAATAGGCCCCCATCTTTGATGGCCATTCAATCAAATTAGCAGCCTCGTAAAAACTCTCTTCAACGCCAAGTTCAAAGACTTGTTCTGGTGCTTCAAGCCGGTAGAGATCCATATGCATGACTGACAGGCCATCTGCACTCTCATAGGTTTGAACAAGCGTGAAAGTGGGACTTGGCACATCAATATCTGTGCCAACCGCCGATTGGATCACAAAGCGTGAGAAGGCCGATTTGCCAACACCAAGCGGGCCGTCTAGCCCGATAACAAGGCCGGCGCGCAGCAGAGATGCAAAACAGCCTGCCAGAGTTTTTGTCTCTGACAGGCTGTTGCAAATAAGTGAGAGGTCTTGTTTCAAGTGAAACGCACCTTTTTAATAGCGATATTGCTCAGACTTAAACGGACCTTGCTGTTCCACACCAATATAGTCCGCCTGATCTTCACGCAATTGAGAGAGTGTTGCGCCAACCTTTGCCAAGTGCAAAGCGGCCACTTTTTCATCCAAATGACGTGGCAATGTATAGACTTGCTTGTCATATTTTGCGCCATCCTGCCAAAGTTCAATCTGTGCAAGCACCTGATTGGTGAAAGAGGCTGACATCACAAATGACGGGTGACCCGTGGCACAACCAAGATTGACCAAACGCCCCTTAGCAAGCAGGATCATACGCTTGCCATCTGGGAATTCCACTTCGTCAACCTGTGGCTTTACTTCATGCCATTTCATGTTCGACAAAGAGGCAACCTGAATTTCATTATCAAAATGGCCAATGTTACAGACAATGGCACGATCTTTCATCTCACGCATATGGTCGATGGTGATGACATCTTTGTTGCCTGTGGCTGTCACAAAAATATCAGCCTTTGGTGCGGCCTGTTCCATTGTGACAACTTCATAGCCTTCCATCGCGGCTTGCAAGGCGCAAATAGGGTCGACTTCTGTGACCATCACACGTGCACCACCTTGGCGAAGAGAGGCGGCAGACCCTTTGCCCACATCACCATAACCAGCGACAACAGCAACCTTACCAGCAAGCATCACATCTGTTGCACGGCGGATACCATCAACCAAAGATTCACGGCAGCCATAAAGATTATCAAATTTTGATTTTGTGACTGAGTCATTCACGTTAATCGCAGGGAATGGCAATAGGCCTTTTTCAGCCAATTGATACAAACGCAAAACGCCCGTTGTTGTCTCTTCAGACACACCAACAATCGCATCACGTTGCATTGTGAACCAGCCAGGGCTAGAGGCAAGACGCTTTTCCATTTGTGCTTTAAGGTATTCTTCTTCCTCAGAAGCAGGATGTGTCAAAATTGCTTCACCAGCTTCAGCGCGCGCACCAAGCAGAATATACATGGTTGCATCACCGCCATCATCAAGGATGATGTTCGTTGGCTTGCCATCTGGCCAATCAAATGTGCGATCGACATAAGCCCAGTATTCTTCGAGTGTCTCACCTTTTTTCGCAAAAACAGGTATCCCTGAATCTGCGATAGCCGCCGCCGCCTGATCTTGAGTTGAGAAGATATTACATGATGACCAGCGTATATCAGCGCCAAGCTGTGATAATGTCTGGATCAGCACAGCTGTTTGAATTGTCATATGCAAACAACCTGTCAGGCGTGCACCTGCAAGAGGCTTTTGCCCCTTATATTCATCGCGCAAAGCCATAAGGCCAGGCATCTCGCTCTCAGCAATTGAAATCTCTTTATGACCCCAATCAGCAAGGCTGATATCATTAATGACATAATCTTGTGACATAATTTAATCCTTAAATCTGGCTGCAACCCTGCCCAAATGCATCTAGCAGCCGCGTATTTGCGCTTTTATAACAGAAAGCTGTTTTGATAAGAAGCCTTCTTTTCAGACCCCTCATACGAGGCGTCAATCATATGTGGTTTAGTCTGATATTCGCTTTTTATAACTCGCGGTGCATCAGCATAGCCTCATGCCCTTCTGCCTTCACCCAATTCTCAAACGCAATCGCACTTGCAACAGACCGATGCTTGCCTCCGGTACAGCCAAAGGCGAATGTGACTTGCGGGCGTCCATCACGCATACAGCTTGCCAAGATAGGCGCGCTCATCCCTATAAGATTTAGGAAAAATTGGTCAAAATGCTCATCTGCGGCAATAAAGGCGCGCACGCTCGCATCTTCACCTGTTTTGGCTCGTAAATCAGGTGACCAATGGGGATTGCGTAAAAACCGCATATCAAACACATAATCAGCGCCCTCTGGCACACCTTGCTTATAGGCAAAACTGATGATCTGCACCTTAGCACTTTGCTCTTGCCTCATGCCAAGGCCGCCTAATAGCGCGCGCCGAAGCGCATTAGGAGAAAGCTTTGTTGAGTCAATGCGCACATCTGCTTGTGGCATAATCTCTGCCATACGCGCCTCATCAAGCGCTATCGCCTCTTCTAGCATATGGTCTTTTGCAATAGGGTGATGACGTCTGGTTGATTGAAAGCGCCGCAAAATTTCAAGCTGTGAGGCTGACAGATGTACGACTTTGAATGCCGCACCAAATTTTTGACGCATATTCTCAATCAGGCGATTCAAGGCCGTGACATCAAACCCAGATGTTCTGGCATCCACACAAAAGGCCAAATCATGTCCTTCTGTCTCCACCTCAATCGCCACAAGCTGATCAACAAGGGCAAGTGGCATATTATCAACTGAGACATAGCCTTCATCTTCCAAGATTTTCAGCGCCGTGGAATGACCAGCACCTGCTTGCCCAGAAATCAAAATAATGGAAGCTGTGGCTTCAGCCATTGTCTTTTGTATCCTTACGCTTTTGCAGTGATCGCAACACCGACCCTATGCGTTAAATCGTATCACGAGATAGCGGCAAGCTTAAGCAAAAAGACGCGCCCTTATGCTTTCGGTTTGTGGCTGTCACATCACCATTATGGGCGTGCGCAATTTGCCGAGAGATAGACAGGCCAAGGCCAGAATGATTGCCAAAGCCCTCATTTTCCGGACGCTCTGTATAGAAGCGATCAAAAATCGCATCAAGCTTTGCCTCTGGTATGCCCGGCCCCTCATCTGCTATCACAACATATAAATGTGTTTTATCTCTTTTAAGGCTAATGGTGATTGTGCCATCTTGCGGGGAAAAGCTGACCGCATTTTGGATAAGATTATCTAGAATCTGTGCAATACGCCCATGGAACATACGCACCATAAGAGGCGTCTCAGACTCAAAACCCTGCCATGAAATGCGCACATCTTTCACACGTTGCTTTGTCGCTATAACCCAATTTTCTAGGAATAAGGTAAAGTCACTTGCCTCTGGCAAAATACGATTAAGCTCAACATCAATGCGGCTTGCAAAAGAGATATCGGTGATAAGCCTATCAAGGCGCCCGACATCTGCCAGAATAATATCCATCAATTTGCGTTGCTGGGCAGGGTCTTCTATGCGAGAGACAGTCTCCACCGCTGAACGCAAAGAGGTTAGCGGGTTTTTCAATTCATGTGAGACATCTGCTGCAAACCCTGCCGTTGCTTGAATACGTCTTTGCAACTCACCTGTCATATCTGACAGGGCATGTGATAATTCCCCAATTTCATCATTGCGATTGGGAAGCCGTGCCAAACTTGTGCCATCATGACTTTTGCGCAAGCTATCTGCCGCACGTGCTAATTTGGCAATCGGAGTTGTGATAGAGCGGGCTAGATAAAAAGCGAGACCGATTGTCACAAGAGTAACAAATCCAAAAATCTGCAAGAAAACCCATTGCACTTCTTTAATTTCATTTTCAATATGGCCGCCGCTTGTCGTCAGCCATAACGCGCCTCTCACCATTCGAACATCTTGCACGGGCAATGTCACAGATAGAACCATTTGACGGCGTTGATTAAGGAACACATTGCGCCCCACCTCGCCACGTAACGCGTTGGCCACATCATCAAATTGTGAGGCTTGGCGCAACCTGCGATGCTTTATGACTTTGAGGGGCTTATCATTATCTATGAGCGATGAGATATGGTTAAGCCAGCGCAATATACCCTGCTCAAATTGATCATGTATCTTTCGCTCACGCTTAATATCCAGCCGCACAAGACCCGATGAGAGGCCATCACGCGCTGTATCAGCGGCTAATTTACCATCTGGCTGAAAAACCCTAGCACGCAATATCGAACCATAGCCCACAAGTGGCAAAAGCTGTTTCATCGTAACGGGTGAGAGATTGCGGCGTGGCTGAACAGGCTGAGGGCCTTCTATATCAACCTCTGCCAATGCAAGCGAGCGCGCAAGTACAACCCCTTGACGCTCTAGCGCCTCTAACTCTGCCTTAATAAGAACATTCTTATATTGGCCAACTGAAAACAACCCCACCATAAATAGCACCAATGGCAAGAGCATAATGGCCAAGATACGTGCTGACAGGCGCGAGAAAAGACGCGGAAATGCTATTTTTGACGATAGGAACGAAAAACCGCGTCTCATAAGTGTTGTTACGCCTCGCTATAATCTGTCTTATAGCGATAGCCAATGCCATATAATGTTTCAATTTGGTCAAAACTATCATCAACCAGCTTAAATTTCCGGCGCAATCTTTTGATGTGGCTATCGATGGTTCTATCATCTAGAAACACAGATTCTCCATAGGCAGAATCCATTAGCTGGTCACGATTTTTCACATGACCGGGGCGCGCAGCAAGCGAATGCAAAAGCAAGAATTCGGTGACTGTCAGCTTCACATCTTGGTCTTTCCATGTCACAAGGTGGCGATCAGGATCAAGCATCAAAGGCCCGTGATGTATCGCCTTGGCAGACACCTCTTGATCATCAGCGCTAGACGCACGGCGTAAGACGGCTTGAATACGTGCCAAAAGCAAGCGTTGCGAGAAAGGCTTTGTGATATAATCATCAGCCCCAAGCCCAAGCCCAAGTGCCTCATCAAGCTCATCATCTTTACTGGTCAAGAAAATAACAGGTACGGCTGATTTCGTGCGCAATTTCTCAAGCAATTCAGTGCCTGTCATACGCGGCATTTTAATATCAAGAACAGCCAAATCAACAGGACGGCGCATCAGCCCCTGCAAGGCTTGTTCACCATCATTATAGGTGTCAATTTCATAGCCCTCTGCTTCAAGAGCCAAAGAGACAGATGTTAGAATATTTTGGTCATCATCAACCAAAGCCAATCGTTTCTTCATCTACTCACTCCTTCAAGATGTGCTACGCGATGCGCATTGCACCAACGCTGTTGATACCATCATTGAAACTAATATAAGCCTATGTGCAAATCATGACCTAATCTTGTCATAAAAAAGGCAGGCTTTGCTAGCCTAATGCACAGCTGTTAATGCGCACCTATTAATGCGCGAGCGCCCAATTTTTGGCAATACCTGCCTCAGCCACAAGAGGCACATCCAGAGATAGGACACCCTGATGTGCTGTTTCCATTTCATGGCAGATTAATGCCGCAGCTTTTTCAGCATTTTCATCAGGCACTTCAAAAATCAATTCATCATGCACTTGTAATAGCATTGAAATGCCCAAATTTGCCTTTGCAATCGCTGATGGCATCGCAATCATCGCACGCTTGATAATATCAGCCGCACTGCCTTGAATAGGGGCGTTGATGGCTTGACGTTCAGCAAAATTACGCATGGTTGGGTTTGATGAGGCAATATCCCCAATATGAATGCGGCGACCAAATAAGGTTTGAACATATTTATCATCACGCGCCTTAATTTTGGTTTCTTCCATATAGGCTTGGATACCCGGGAAACGTGCGAAATACGCTTTGATGTAATCTTGGGCTTCACCGCGCGGAATAGATAATTGCCGCGCAAGGCCAAAGGCTGAGATACCATAGATAATACCAAAATTAATCGCTTTGGCTTTGCGTCTTGTCTCGCCATCCATCTCAGCAAGCGGAACGTTAAATACCTCAGCCGCTGTCTGGCTGTGAATATCAACCTCATCGCGAAAGGCGGCAAGCATTGATGTTTCTTGTGCTACATGAGCCACAAGGCGCAATTCAATCTGGCTATAATCAGCAGAGATGAGACTATGGCCTTCTTTTGCCACAAAGGCCTCTCTGATTTGACGCCCCTCACTTGTTCGAATAGGGATATTTTGAAGATTCGGGTCTGATGATGATAGACGACCCGTTGACGCCCCCACCATAGAATAGGAGGTATGCACCCGCTTTGTTTGCGGATGAAGGCTTGCCACAAGGGCATCTGTATAGGTCGATTTCAATTTTGACAGCTGTCTGTAATCAAGCACCTTTTGGGCGATGGGCACATTATTGGCCGCTAAATCTTCTAAGATTTCAGCACCTGTTGCATAGGCACCTGTCTTTGATTTTTTGCCCCCCTCAAGGCCAAGCTTATCAAAGAGAATTTCACCAAGCTGTTTGGGAGAGGCCACATTGAACTCAGCGCCTGCTAGGGCATGAACCTCACCTTCTAATTGTGCTATTCTTGTTGCAAAATCATTTGAAAGACGACGCAAAAAGCCATCATCAATCGCAATGCCTGCCGCTTCCATATCAGCAAGGACAGGAATTAGAGGACGCTCTAAACGCTCATAGACAGATGAGACACCCTCGCGCGCCAAACGCGGCTTTAGCATCCCCCATAAACGCAATGTGATATCGGCATCTTCTGCCGCATAATGAAGCGCATCTTCTGGCAATAGCGCATCAAAACTGATTTGGTTTTTACCCTTGCCGCAAACATCTTCATATTTGATGGTTTTATGTCCCAACCAATGATCAGCCAGCATATCCATATTATGGCGTGCAACACGCCCCGTATCGAGCACATAGGACATACACATGGTATCATCCATCGGCGATAGACGAATAGCACCATTCTCATCGCGTGCTAACACATGAAAATCATATTTCAGATTATGACCAATTTTTAAAACAGACTCATCTTCACATAAGCCCTTTATGACGCCGATTGCTGTGTTAAACGGAATCTGTTCAATCTGTGAGACAGGCTCATCAAAGCCAAGCAAATCACCTTGATCAGTAGCCGCCCCTTTATGACGTAGTGGGATATAACAGGCGTGCCCCGGTGCCAATGCCATTGATACGCCAACCAGAGACGCGCGGCTTGAATCAAGGCTTGTTGTCTCTGTATCAATCGCCACAAACCCTTGTGCCTTCGCCCTATCAACCCAATGATGCAAGCGCGCTATATCTGTGATGAGTTCATAATCACTCTTTTCAACAATCGGGGCTTGAATGTCCTGCCATTCCTGTGCGCTTGTACCTGTTGCACCCGTGCTAGCAGAAGATGCCGCTGATGGTGACGCAGACGCGCCCAACATGGTCATAAGTGATTTAAACCCCTGCTCTGTCACAAAATTCACAAGCTTGTCTTCATCACGAACAGGTGTTTTTAAGTCGCTGACCTCAAGCGGCACATCCACATCATTTGCCAATGTCACCAATTGGCGCGAAATACGCGCCATTTCAGCAAATTCAATCAGATTTTGACGTCTTTTGGGCTGTTTGATTGTCTCAGCACCCGCAAGAAGGCCGTCCAAATCCCCAAAGGTGTGAATTAGCTCAGCCGCTGTTTTGATGCCAATCCCCGGCACACCTGGCACATTATCTGTGCTGTCACCGGCAAGTGACTGCACATCAATGACGCGGTCAGGGGCAACACCAAATTTCTCAAACACCTCATCAGCCCCAATGCGTCTTTGCTTCATTGGGTCAAGCATTTCCACATCATCATTTACAAGCTGCATCAAATCCTTATCGGATGAGACAATGAGTGATTGCCGCCCCTGCTCTTTGGCAAGGCGGGCATAGGTTGCGATGACATCATCTGCCTCAAAGCCTGGCATTTCAATGACAGGCAAGCTCATCGCATGAGCCGCCTCTCTTACAAGGGCAAATTGCGGGACAAGCTCATCAGGCGGGTCAGTGCGGTTGGCTTTATATTCACCATAGATTTCATTACGGAAGGTCACACGTCCTGAATCAAAAATTACCGCCACTGAATGCGGCTTCAGATCATCAATAAGCTTTAATAGCATTTTGGTAAAACCAAACACCGCATTCACAGGCGTGCCATCAGCACGGCTCATCGGCGGCAATGCGTGAAAAGCTCTGAAAATATAGCCAGAGCCATCAATCAGCAGTAATTTATCTGAAGCATCAATTGGCATAATGCGTTACGCGCCCTCAGTGTTTTGAATAAAATGGCGTGAACAATAAGGGCAGGTCACCGTATTATCAGCGCCCATATTTAACCAAACTTGCGGATGGCCAAGCGCACCGCCCCCGCCATTACACGAGACGCGCGCCGCATCTGTATGAATTGTCATCTCATCTGTTTGTGAAGCTGTTGACTGATTTTCGGCCATTGCTTTAGCACCCTTTTTCGTCTCATAACACGTCAATAGCGCCAACACGGCACTGAACTATAAAAGATATATAAGGCGCAATTATAAGCTGAATGCGCAGCTTATGGCAAAGGGTTTTAACCCAAAATAACCTAGCCTTTCGCCGCCTCAATAAGAAGGTTTGATAAAAGCCGCGGATTGGCAAACATCACCTCATGAGAGGTTGCAATATCAATCATATCACATCGTTGATGCGGCCAATTATCATTAACATCATTGACAATCGCTTGCGCTGTTGATGGCAATAGCGTGTTATCATGTATCGCGCGAATAAATCGCTTTGGCAAATCTCCATAGCCAGAAGATAGGGTAGCGCTTTCATTATAAAGCGATACGGGTGCATCGGGGGTTAATAAATGCTTCACAGCGCCCAGCAATTTATCATCAACATCTGCTGCCAAGGCTGCTTTAAAGCGATTAAGATAGTCCTCATCTTGCGAGCGCGGGTCAATGCGCAATGCCCCAACCACAGCAGGATCAGCCAAGAGAGCAGCGCCCAATTGACTATTTTCCGCTTGGTCTTTTAATTGCAAATAAGCGCCTGCCGGCTTGCCCTTGGTTGGTGTCAAAGCCGCGAGATAGACAAGCCCTGCAAATAGCTCTGGTGCGCGAGAGGCGGCAAAGGTCAATGGCACACCACCCATCGAATGCCCCACTGCTATCAGCCTTTTAATCCCTGCCGCTTGCGCTTTTCGTGCACCGTCAAGCACCGCTGCCTCATAATCAGCGATGCTATAGCTCGCTAAGGATGATGGCTCACTTGCAAAAGCCGCCTTATCAAGGGGACGGCTGGTAAAGCTATCTGGCAGGATGGTATCAAACCCGTGTCCCGGCAAATCTATGGCAAGTGTCTGATAGCCCGCCACATTTAGGTGGTGCATCACAGGCGTCCATGCCCACGCCCCATGCCAAGAGCCATGGACAAGTAAAAATCCTGTCTCTTTCGTACAAGCCGCCCCCTCGTCCATTGCCTGCGATTGCGACGAAAAGCCAAGTGCCAGCCCAGCGACGCCGCCCATCTTAATGAAATCACGCTTTTTCATAGCCACCCTCCTGTTTCGAAAATAGTGATGAATGCTAGTGTGAGATCAGTTAAGAATTGCACGCAAAATTGATCTGTTCCCATCAGAGGTGAAACAATGTATAACCAAGACCACAAGCACCCGTAGCTCAGCTGGATAGAGCGCTGCCCTCCGAAGGCAGAGGTCAGAG
>WTHV01000177.1 GCA_011525265.1 Alphaproteobacteria bacterium
AGGGGTATCTGGCTAAGCTTTTATCAATTATCAATAGCTGTCTAGTGATTTTGCTAGTGAAAATTTACTTGAATTAATGGTTTTTGCAAACTTTTAATTGAGTTCAATTCAGGCGTTACAACTCCAACAAGTTATTATCGCCGTAAATATGCTGTGATCTGTATCTTGCCTTACAAGGTAATTATCGCTATCAGCAATGGTCTTAATTGTGACCTCTTTTCATTGCAAAGCTAGAATTTATATCATGATTCAGTATAATTTTCAAAAGGTTAGACGCGATATTGTAACAGTCTCCGTTGGCTTGTTCCGCATCATGATTCCCACATTAATTGCGGTAAAAATTGCACAAGAACTTGGGTTTGATGATGTGCTTGTCTTGCTTTTTGAGCCTTTGATGAGTGCGATGAGTTTGCCAGCTTCGATGGCTGTTATCTTGGTAACGACGTTGTTAACGAACCCTTATGCGGGAATCATTGTTGCTACTACGATACCAGAGATAGCTGATTTATCTGTGGGGCAGATGTCAATTTTAGGCTTATTCATGCTTTTCACCCATGGCTTACCCCTAGAGGCTATGGTCTCTCGCAGGGTCGGCGTGCAATTATGGGTGGTTTTGCTATTGCGTATTCTTACCGCTTTTCTATCAGCCATATGCCTCGCACAGCTATTTGCGCTCACAGGCTGGTATAGTGCGCCTGCCTCATTTGATTTATTATCGATCGCCGCATTGCAAACAAATGATAGCCTAGGCGCATGGCTGTTAAGTCAGATAGCCGCCATTGCCGTGATACAATTTGTCATCATCGTGCTTGTCGCTTTGCTTGAGCTACTCCATTTGCTAGACGTAGAGCGTTTTATGACATGGCTTTTGAGCCCTGTTTTGCGAATGATGGGTATCGGTGATAGAGCATCAACAATTGCGATTGTCGGGGTAACATTGGGTCTTAGCTTTGGCAGTGGGCTGTTAATGAAAGATGTTGGCACTGGTACAATCAAGAAAAGAGATGTTTTTGGTGTTGTGTGCTTTGTTAATCTTATGCACTCCGTTGTCGAAGATACCGCCGTTGTGATGATTTTAGGGCCAAGCCTATTTATCCTATTGGTGGTAAGGCTAGTGATTTCGGTTATCATAACCATGGCCATAATGGCGCTGGCTGCCCACGTGCCAGACGCTTTATGGCGGCGTTATCTTACCAATGATAATATCCCTGCCTCAGCTGGCTAGCGCTTACACCGTACTAAAGGTTGAGCCTGGGACTTGTTTGATCTCATCAAGGCTATCTTTATCAAAGCCTTCAATGCAGCCTGTATTAAAGCCAAGACGTCCATCTGACCTGCGATAATGATGTGTGTAAATGCCACATTTATTGCAGAAATAATGCTTCGCAACATCTGTGTTAAATTGATAAAGAGTCAAATTTTCTTCACCTGTTAATAAGGTAAAATCCTCAGGTTCAGCCGCAGCCATAAGCGCGCCTTTTCGTGAGCAGATTGAGCAATCACAAACAATGCCCATTGTAATTTCAGTGTCGATCTCATATTGCACAGACCCGCAGTGACAAGATCCTTTTAATTTCGCCATGATTGGCCTCCTGATACATCCTATATTTTTGAGGATAGGCTGCCGCTAATTTAAGTCAATCTTCAAATAGAAGTGTTATTTTTCAAATAGGCGTCCTGCACCTTCAGGGCAGGTGGTGAGGCCTGCTAGGCGCATCAAATGCCAGATGAAAACCTGATTGGATGACAGGACAGGCTTATTCAAGGCGTCTTCTGCCTTTGCAATAATCGGCAAGGCACGAAGGCTGGTACAGGAAATAAAGACAGCCTCGCAATCATCACGATTTCCAATCGCCATCACAGCCTCATAAAGTGAGTTTGAGGTAATGCGCGCAACGGTGAAATCATCTGTTTGATTAAATGTGGCAACCGCTTTGACGGTAAAGCCATCTGCTTGCAGATTATCTTGCATGGATTTTGTCACAGATATGGCATAGGGCGTAATGAGCGCAAGAGATGTGATATCCAGAGCGCGCAAAGCCGCCTTGCACGCGGTGATGGGATTGGTTGTTTTGGCGTTGGGATGAACAGATCTAATCAGCTTGTCAACACGCGCCTCACCAATGATCGTTGCCCCCGAAGTACAGCCATAGCCGATTGCATCAAACCCAAAAGAAGAGGGCATTAATGCCGCACTTTCTGGCAGGGCGGCCGCCATATCTTCGAGCGTGTCTTCTGTGATTTCCATCTCATTGGGAATGCGTGTGTGATATAACCCAACTTCAGGGCTGAAATTTTTATCATGAATAAGCGCGGCCGCTTCATGTTCAATCGTCTGGTCACTTTGCAGGATAATCATGCCAAGACGTGCGATTGTGCCAATGCCCTCATCAGTATGAAATGGCAAGGTTTGGATATCTGGCTCTTTTCCTCGTGATGTCATTGTCATCAGCGCGCGCTCCTTTTTTTGGCCTTACGATTTGATGCTAACCTTGTCTTTCGTCGCAATGCAAGCAGGGGAGGGATAAAGGTCGTTAGATAAAATACGCGATGATGGCTTTTTGCACTTGGCGGTTGTGATAATTTCTATCATGCTCAAATCCTATTAGACGAAGAGAGTTTGTTCTATTAGGGGAGGTGTGATGACAATGTCGGCAGAGTTAGATTTTGCAAATAGGCTTATGCAAATGCGCCATGCCTTCCACCAAAATCCAGAATTGGGATTTGAGGAAGTGGAGACAAAGGCTGTTCTAAGCGCTCATCTGCGTGCGCTTGGCCTTGATGTGTTTGATGAGGGGTGCGGGGTGATTGCCACCTTATCATCGGGGGGTGGTAATCGGGCCATTGGCTTTCGTGCTGATATGGATGCGCTTCCTATTCATGAAACAAGTACACATGATTATAAATCGCGCCATGAGGGGAAAATGCATGCTTGTGGTCATGATGGTCATATGACCATGCTTCTTGGGGCAGCAGAATTATTGGCACAAGACCCGTCTTTTGATGGCAAAATTGTTTTTATTTTTCAGCCAAATGAAGAACATGGGCTCGGCGCGAAAGC
>WTHV01000187.1 GCA_011525265.1 Alphaproteobacteria bacterium
GTTACATATAGCTTTCAAACATTACTAGGAGGCTAGGCTTTCGGCTGCTGTGATGCGTGATTGATATTCACAGAACTGCTTCATTCCTGTAATCACTATTCAACCACTTAACCTGCAGGCTCATAGAGAGATCATTCATGACACAGCCACGCAATTATCACGATGTATCACAACGTATTTTAGCGATTTGTGAGGGTGAAGATGATGTGATCACGCTGATGGCAACGATGGCCTGTGAGCTTTATCATGAATTTGACGGCTTTGACTGGGTTGGCTTTTACCGTGTGACGGCACCTGAAATGCTGAAAATTGGGCCTTACCAAGGGGGGCATGGTTGTTTGAGCATTCCCTTCTCGCGCGGTGTTTGTGGTGCGGCCGCTAGAACCAAAGAAACACAGCTTGTGGCAGATGTGAACGCCTTTGACGGGCATATTGCGTGTTCATCTTCGACCTTATCTGAATTGGTCATGCCTGTTTTTGACAAGGATGATAGGCTAATCGCTGTCTTGGATATTGATTCAGACAAAGCTGATTTCTTTACACAATCTGATGTAGACGCCCTCACGCCGCTATTAACTAATATCTTTGCAAGATAGCTTATTTATCTAAAAAGACCTGACAATGCGGTAGCTTTTTAAAGCGATAATCTGCAAAGCTATTATAGGCAAAGCTTGCAAAATGGCTTACCACCGGCAGGCGCACCACCCATCCAAGCACAGCCCAATAGCGAAGCGCGCGCCACATAAGACCAAAAGCCGCCACACCAATATAAAGCTTGCCACTTTGGTCAGTCGCGTGAAGCCTGCGCAATGCAGCCTCTTGCGAAATTGCCAAACTGTTTAATGGCGCAGGGTCTGTTGCAATATCATGCCATGTGAAAATGCCCTCAGGCGCTATGCGCTGATAATACCGAATCTCTTTGCTGCAAAGCCCGCATTTGCCATCAAAATATACCGTAATCATAGAGCGCCCCTTCCTGTGCTTACTTTGCGATATAGGCCGCTTGGCAAAAAAACACATTCCCATCTTTTCTTTTGAAAATTTTTGACTATCATCACAAGCAAGGTCGATGGCGTCGATCCAGCGCAGTGCCTCACGAAGAGCATAGGCGCCTGTTACATTGATGTAACACATCCTGTACGCCCGGATGTAAAACTGGGCAGTGCTACCTGCCCTTACCAAAACAAGGAGCAGATGATGCCAAATAACATGAACCAGCGTCCGCAAACAATGCGCCTTTATAATGGCGAAAAAGCCGCGCTTCCTTTTTCAAGTGCTGAATATGAAGCCCGCCTTGCAGGCTTGCGCCAGATTATGAATGATAATGGCCTAGATGCGGTTATTCTAACATCTATGCATAATGTGGCTTACTATACAGGCTTTTTATATTGTGCCTTTGGCCGCCCTTATGCCGCTGTTGTGACAGCAACAGATTGCACAACGGTCTCTGCAGGTATTGATGCAGGCCAGCCTTGGCGCCGTTGTTATGGCGAGAATATCATCTATACGGATTGGCAGCGTGGCAATTATTACTATGCGATTAAGTCACTTGTGCCATCAGCCAAGCGTCTTGGCGTTGAAAATGACCATCTGACCTTAGCGGTACGTGATGCGCTTCTTGATACTTATGGGACCGTCGCCTTGGTTGATATTGCAGGGGCCACAATGGCACAGCGCATGGTCAAATCAGATGCTGAGATTGCCCTAATCACAGCAGGGGCAAATACTGCCGATATTGGCGGCCAAGCTGTCAAAGATGCTATTCGCGTTGGCACAAGAGAGATTGACGTTGCTATGGCAGGTCGTGATGCGATGGAAATCGAAATTGCCCGCCGCTTCCCTGATAGTGAAATCCGTGATAGCTGGGTCTGGTTCCAGTCAAATATCAACACAGATGGTGCCCATAACCCTGTGACCTGCCGCGAATTACAATCAGGTGATTTGCTGTCATTGAACACATTCCCGATGATTTCAGGCTATTATACCGCATTAGAGCGCTCCTTATTCTTGGGCGAGCCAGATGCGGCAACCTTGAAAGCATGGGAAGCAAATGTCGCTGTCCATAAAAGAGGCCTTGAGCTTATCCGCCCTGGTGTATCTTGTGCTGAAATTACGCATGAGCTAAACGACTTATTCGCCGAGCTTGGCTATCTTGACTATCGCAGCTTTGGCTATGGTCACTCATTTGGCGTGCTAAGCCATTATTATGGCCGTGAAGCAGGTTTAGAATTGCGTGAAGATATCGACACAGTATTAGAGCCAAATATGGTTATCTCTATGGAGCCTATGATCACCATCCCAGAAGGTGAAGCAGGTGCTGGCGGGTATCGTGAGCATGATATTCTTGTCGTCAAAGAAGATGGTGCCGTCAATATCACAGCTTTCCCATTCGGCCCTGAGCATAATATTATTGATGCTTAAACCACTTTTATAAAGCGCATGAGGTTTATAAGACTTCATGCGCTTATATAGAAGGCTAGTGACACGCCTTGCCAAGCGCTTTCAGGCGCCAATAATTATACGGCAATGGCGCAACAAAGCCTGCGGCAAGCATAAAGGGGATAACCCACCATGTTAAAATCGCCCCGCCCGTAAGTGCGACATCCGTGGCATTCATCGCCGCTTCCATCGCAATCATCGAAATCAAAGACATACCAATGGCTGTTTTAAAAGCGAGGCGCAAGGCCATTTGACGCGCCAAAATGATCGTCTCTAGCAAGATTGAGGTCATCAAACCATTGAAAATCGCTAATGCCATAATTGCCATAACGGGCCACGCAATACCCATAAATTGAAAATACGCAATTGTGCCCAAATCCCCAATCGAACAGCCAAGCAAACACCAGCTTGTATTCACCGACGCCCGCCGCCATGTATGACGACACGCCCAGTTAATCGCAAAATGTGATGTTATAGCGGCCATAAACGTCTCCTGTTGTCGCATATCATACGCCATCCCCCTAGGGATAGGGCAAGACGTTTTTTTCTTTAGAAAAAAATAGGCCTTAACGTGATTGGGAAATAAGTCGCAGTGCGATAGAAA
>WTHV01000225.1 GCA_011525265.1 Alphaproteobacteria bacterium
GTTTTTATCCTGACCATAATATCCCCCCATTTTTTTGACAGCGTGATGGGAATTAATTTTTTGAGTCAAGACCGCCCTACCACCCCACGCGGTCAATCATCATTTGCGCTTCAAGCGCATTATCTGCCAAAGCTTGGATAGGCAATTTATCTGCTTTTAATGCCCCAAAACCGTCCAAGCCAGACGGGCCTTTTGTTTCATCTATCACAGGATATTCATAATTAATGGCCGCATAAAGATTTTGTGCTTCCTCAGAGACAAGAAATTCGAGCAAGGCCACCGCATTATCACGGTTCGGTGCATATTTGGTCACACCACCACCAGTAATGTTAATATGCGCGCCTCTATCATTCTGATTTGGCAAAACAACATTCAACACAGATGCCCAGTCTTTTTGTTCTGGCTCTTTGTCATTATTGATCATCTTGCCATAATAATAATGGTTCATGATCGCAATATCACATTCGCCTGCGTAAATTGCTTTCGCTTGCGCTCTGTCATTGCCTTGCGGCTTGCGTGCCAAATTCGCGACTAAAGCTTCTGCCCATTTTGTTGCCGCGTCTGCGCCATGATGCGCAATCAAGCTTGCTAGTAATGCGCGATTATAAACATGAGAGCCTTTGCGTGTACAAATGCGCCCTTCCCATTGTGGGTCAGCAAGGTCTTCGATGCGCGTAATTGCGCCCTCTGCCACACGGTCTTTATGTGTCACAATAATTCTTGTGCGCTTTGATAGGCCAAACCAGCGATTATCTGGACTGCGTAGATGCGCAGGGACAGCTGATGTCAGTATGTCTGATGACACTGGCTGAAAGAGATCAAGGGAATCATATTCTGATAAGCGCGCAATATCCACCGTCAAAACAAGATCAGCTGGACTTGCTTTTCCCTCTGCCGCAAGGCGTTGTGCCAAACCTTTGGCTGCAAAAACAACATTTGTCTCAATGCCTGTTTTTGCTGTGAAAGCCTCAAGGAAGGGCGCAAGCAAAACACGCTGACGATGGGAATAGATGTTGACCTCCGCAGAATGGGCAATAGGTGCCAACATACAAAAGGCCAACAGCAAAGAGACAAGTGACTGCAAGAGACGCATTGATAAAACTTTCGTCCAAGTAAATTTGCGCCACCCTAACAAAATGATATTGCTATTGCAACTCATTCGCAAGAAAATATCTATGTCCTATCATTAAAAAAAGCAGGCACCCAAGGGCACCTGCTTTTCGAAAAATAGTTCGTACTTAATCAGTTCTTATTGTGTGACTTATTTGTTTAAAGCCTGTGATTACACAACATCGATTGATGGGATATGGTCGCCATCAAAGTCTGAACGAGATAGATCAGATAGACCTTCCAAAAAGACGAAATTGACTGTGCTATCACCAACATTTGTCGTCAAAGCAAGACCTTCTACACCATTCATTGTCGTTTCAATAGCTGTGACTTTATTATCATCGCCCATATGTGCTTTTGATAATTTGATGGTATCAAGACCTCTTTGGAAATCTTTGATGATATCTGTAGCGATGTCAGACAAATCCTCAACACGAGATAGGTCAAACACATCGCTACCAGCACCACCGATAAGGACGTTACCATCATTTTCTGAAATCAGAACGTCATTACCATAGCCACCGTCAAGCGTATCTTGGCCATCATTACCTTTCAATCTATCTGCCCCATTTCGGCCGACAAGGATGTTGTCACCACCATCGCCCACCAAAATATCATCGTAAACAGAGCCTTTTAGGTTTTCGATACTGATAAGCGTATCACCTGTGGCATCTGCGCCTTTGGCTGTGCCTTTTTGAAGGCTAATAGAAACACCTTTATGAGAGGTTGTATAGACGGCTGTATCATTGCCCTCGCCACCAAAAAGATGGGCGTTTTTACCTGCGCCGCCTTCGACAATCAAAGTATCATTACCTTCATCGCCATAAGCCCAACCAGCATTGATAGTCAGATGGTCATTACCATCATTACCACTCAGCTTGTCAGTGCCGCCATTGCCATGAAACACATCAGCCTTATCAGAGCCGCGCATATCATCGCTTCCCTCTGAGCCTACGAATTTTTCAATTGACTCAAAGCTGTCACCTTTGGCATCACCACGGCTTTTTGACGGGTCTGACAAATCCAAAGTCACACCATTTGATCCAGTATATGAGACTGTATCACTGCCAGTGCCACCAACCATTTTGTCAGCGCCAGCACCACCGATAAGCGTATCATTACCTGACCCGCCATCAAGCACATCATCACCAGCCTCACCGCGCAATGTATCATTACCGCCAAGACCTTTGAGTGTGTTATTGCCATGATTTGCTGCAAGCTCATTGCTTGTACCAGAAATATCATCGTCAAATTCTGTACCAGTCACATGCTCAATATCTTTCAAGATATCGCTTTGACCATCACCTTTTGATAGGCGCGCTGCCTTATAATCATGCAAATCAACAGAGATACCAGCCTCAGCCTCGCTGTAATCGACTGTATCATCACCGCCTCTGCCGCCATGAAAGACGTCACGGCCTTCTGAAGCGATAAAAGTATCATTACCATCAAGACCGACAAAATGGTTGTTTGCCTCATCACCAGTGAATTTATCATCATGCTGAGAGCCAAATACGCCTTCAATATTCTCGAGCGTATCACCTTGTGCTTCGCCGCCTTTGCCTGTGCCAGCTTGCAGATCAATTTCAACAGCTTTGCGCGATTGCGTATAATAGGCGTAATCTGTGCCTGCCCCACCATCAAGATGGTCAGCACCTGTTCCACCTGTTAGGTGATCATTTTTATCACCACCGACTAGCGTATCATTACCCTGTTCACCATAGAGGCTTACCTTATAATCAACGCCATCTGTATGGGTAGTAATCACATCATTACCTTCGCCGCCATAGGCAGAGCCAGCATCAAGCGAAATCTTATCATTGCCGCCATAGCCTTTGATTGTGTCAATGCCGCTAACGCCATCAATCTCATTATCTTGCCAATCACCTTCAATCTGGTCAAAACCCTGCG
>WTHV01000085.1 GCA_011525265.1 Alphaproteobacteria bacterium
TGGCAACCAACCTTATCTATAAAATCACTCGTGGTAAGAACGGCTTTGGTCAAGGTGATATCTGGCTCTTGGGGATGATTGGCGCGAGCTTTGGCGCACTTTGTGCAATAGTAGTTTTTTTCACCGCCTCTTTTGTTGGTGCGGCAACAGGAATTGTACTTATTTTAGCAAATAAAGCTGAATCAGGGAGCAAATTGCCTTTTGGTTTATTCCTAAGTCTTGTGTTTCTTCTTTACCCCGCCATCAATATGTTGTTAATTTAGTGTTAATTGCATTAGAAATAGTTGTATATAAAACGGGCTAGGAAATCGGAGTGCTCTGCATGCGTGAAAAGTTGAAACGCTCATGGTTTGTATCTGTCGCTGGTTTGGTGTCTTCCACCATACTGCTATCATCATGTAGTGCACCTGACAGATTATCAAATGATGATATCTCTCTTGATAAAACAAAGTCGATTGTCAAAGAGCGTCTAATATCGCCTGTGGATGATGAACGCATTGTTGAGTTTAACAAAAAGCTTCCACGCCGCTCTATTCTTCAGGTTATTCACTCATCTCAATCTCTGACTGACCCGTCATTCCTTCAGATTGTTGAAGAACAGCTAAGTGATGAAATTAATTTCCGCAAATTACAAGATGACCTCGCAGGTGAAGAAGAATTGCCTGTCCGCGCGCCAAAAAAACTCTCAGAAGCTGAAAAAAATAGAATCATCGAAAATAGAGCAGAAGCGCGCAATGCCATTATGAGTGCAAAGGCATCCGCACTTGAAGATGCGCTTTACCTAGATTTAGACGCTATGGAATTAGAGGCAGAAGCCCTATTCCTTTTAACGGTTCCTCTTACAGCCAATAAAAACAGTTTCCCTGAGATCATTGGCGCGAATTTAACAGAAGACCCAAATGGCTATTTAACGCTTCCCGCTGATGTGGTGTTGATTGGTGGCCAAGGCTCAACACTGACATCAAAAACAGCTGATTTGGCAGCCTTTATTGATGACAGAGAAATTAGCCTATCTGTGCGCGACATTCCCTTAGCCGAGGCTCTTGGCATTATCGCAGGCTCAATGGGGCTTGAATATACCATCTCAGAGAGCCTTCTTACCAATGACAGCAGCATCTCTTTGTCACTGCGTGCCAATGGCCTATCTATCCTTGATGCTATTTTGACACAGAATGATCTGGCAATCATGTATGATGGCGCGCTTGATATTGCACGTTTCTATACTGATGATGAGCTTGGAGATATTGAAGAGACCATCAAAGATGCTATCCGCGGTTATAATGAGCTTTTATACGCCCAGAGAAAATTAGACCGCGCGCAAGCTGACGTGGACAGAATCAAAAAGATGATTGATATCAGCCAGCGGCTACTAACGGGTGATTTTGCAAGCTTTAACAATGGTGTTCGTAGCTTCCCACGCCAATCAATGAGTGCGACGGCCAGAGGCGCATTACAAACACTGACGAACGAGCATAGAGCGCTATCAAATGATTTAAAGGAATTTGATACAAGAACAACGGCTATGCTGAACCCGTCTGATGAGCAAATTTCAACAGGTCTCAATCGCCGCATAAATGGCATGTCAGTCAGTGATATGCTTGTTGAAAATAGCTGTATTGAAAAAGGCCAAGAGCTGTTTGTTGAAAAAATTGCTGTCTATAATGTAAATGGCGCTGAAGCTGTTGAACATTTACAGACCTATTTTGCTGCTAATAATGAGCTGAACGAGACAGATGATCAACCGCAAGGTGATAATGAAGGCGCCGCTGCAGATGGTGCAGATGGTGATGATGCCATTGCAGCACCGCCATCAGCTGACCCGCAAGACCAAGCAAATACGGTGGCTTTAGACCAGAGTAACTGCCCTGACTATGAGATTTCATTCCAAGAAGATTCCACTGGCGTTATCGTTAGAGGGCGTCGTGCCGATAATTCCCTTGCCGTTCGCTTGGTCGAAGAATTTGATGTACCAAAATTACAAGTGCTTGTTGAGATTTTCATGGTTACCGTGTCACGTGATTTCAACCGCCAAATCTCCAACCTTATCACAGCCGCAGCTGGTGCAGCCGGTGGTAATGGCGTTGTGGAAGCTGGTTTAATACCGGGCGGATCAGTCACTGACCCAACAAATGTGATTAATGAAGATTTGTTGCGCAACATCTCAAGCGCTGTGGCAGGGGGCTATTCTGTTAGGCTTAACTCACCAAAACTTGACGGCGATGGCAATTCGCTTATCTCATCAGCGTTGAGTTTCTTGGAGAGAAACCAGCTTGGGCGCGTTCTATCAAGCCCGACCATTCTTGTAGAACATGGCACTGATGAAGCCTTTATTGACCGCACACAAAGCGCGTTGGTGCCGTTCGTAACGCCAGGTACGACCACAACAGATGAAGATGGCGTTGAGACAACCACACCAGCAACCACTGAGATTGAAACCTATGAGGCGCCATTCAGGCTGACATTGAATGATGTTAAGGTATTCCCTGCAAATAGAACGGTTAGCATGGATGTTAAGATAGAAAGCACACGCTTCTTAATCCCAAATATCGAGCTTATCAGCGCACGTGACGAAGCTGATTTCATCAGAGATGAAATATCAACAGCCTTTACCGCTTCACCGGGGGATGTGATTGTTCTAGCTGGCCTATCAGCCAATAGCGAAGGCGCCACAACCGCAGGCTTGCCAGGTACAACAGGTGGTCTTGCCCCTGTGTCACCTCTTCTAGGTGGGTCAGACCAGGTCACAAATAATGTGAATGAGATGATTATCTTCATGGCACCAACTGTGATTGACCCATCAGCTGAATTCCAACCACATTCAGCATTTGGCAAAACATCAGATAAGGCAAATAGTGCAGAAGATGATGCAACAGCCTCAGATGTGGCAACCGAATAATCTCCTCAATAAAGAATAAAAAAGCGCGCTTTCGACAAATGTCCCAAGCGCGCTTTTATTTGTAAAGTGATCTCTTCTAGTCTTGAATCAATTTTGCCGTATCATATAAGGCTTTTGTTT
>WTHV01000144.1:0-5512 GCA_011525265.1 Alphaproteobacteria bacterium
ATCTATCGCTGGGCAAATTGCCCAATGGATTGAAGATACCTGATAACTATTCCTGACTAGGGTCGTTTGGCAAGAAGTGCTCTTGCTGATTTATCGTGCTTTTCCAATAAGTTACCCATTGAGAGTGTTGTCAGCTCATGATCTTTGACAACAAAGCGCCCATTAATCATCACATGGCGTGGCTTGACTGGCCCGCAAAAAACAAGTGCGGCAAGCGGGTCTGTTTGTGTGCCAGCAAAATCAATGCAATTCATGCCAAAAATCGCCATATCAGCGCTATAGCCAGGGGCGAGCTGTCCAATATCATCGCGGTTAAGCACATCTGCACCACCTCTTGTGGCAACGCGCAAAGCCTCTCTTGCAGTCATAGCATCAGGGCCCGTTAAAACACGCTGCAAAAGCATAGCTTGGCGTGCTTCATTCATCATATGACCAGAGTCACTTGATGATGAGCCATCAACACCAAGCCCCACTTGGACACCAGCATCAAGCATTTTGCGAATAGGCGCGATACCGCTTGATAGGCGCATATTTGAGCATGGGCAATGGGCAATGCCTGTTTTTGTCTTGGCAAATAAGGAGATTTCCTCGTCATTTAACTGTACACAATGGGCGTGCCACACATGGTCGCCTGTCCAGCCTAATTCTTGGGCATAATCACCGGGGCGTTGGTTGAACATATGAAGCGAATAATCAATATCCTCTTGGTTTTCTGCCAAATGTGTATGCAGCCCGACCCCTTTATCTTTGGCCAATGCGGCTGTGTCGCGCATTAATTCGCGGCTTACTGAAAAAGGTGAGCAAGGCGCAAGAGCGATATGGAGCATAGAATGGCGGCTGGCATCATGATGCGTATCTACAAGCCTGATACATTCTTCTAAGATATCATCTTCTTTTTCAGTCAAAGCATCAGGTGGTAGGCCGCCATTACTCTCCCCAATGGACATGGAGCCTCTGGTGGCGGTAAAGCGCATACCGACATCTGCTGCGGCCGATATGGCATTATCTAATCTTGTGCCATTGGGATAAATATATTGATGGTCTGAAGAGGTGGTACAGCCTGATAATGCTAGTTCAGCAAGCCCTAGTGCCGCTGAGATATAAAAATCATCTGGCTCAAGATTCATCCAAATAGGATAGAGGGTCTGCAACCAGCCAAAAAGGCTTTCATTCTGTGCCTCTGGAATAAGACGTGTCAGATTTTGAAACAGGTGATGATGCGTATTGACCATGCCAGGTATCACCACATGGCCTGTCATATCAAAGGTCTCGTCACACGCATCTGCTAATGGCAGTAACGCCTCATGCGTGCCAACATGACGGATGACATTATCTTCGATGATGAGGGCGCCATCTGTTAACTCATCGCCTGCATCATTCATGGTGGCAAGCACATCAAAATGTGTCAGAAATAGCTTTGTCACGCGCGCCTCCGCATCACTTGATTAGGACATCAGAGTGATAATAGAGGCTTTGCTTATCCAAGTAAATCACAGAGATAGCATTGGCTAAAAAGGCTGTTTAGACCTCGTGCCAGCCGCTGATATTCTCTTTGACGATTTGTTCAATCACTTTCATGCCGTGATTGCTATCATTCAAGCATGACAAATAGTGGAATGTACCGCCCCCAGCTTCATGGAAAATCTCTTCACCTTCAATCGCCAATTCTTCAAGTGTCTCAAGACAATCAGCGACAAAACCAGGTGCCATAAGGGCTAATTTGCCAATCTTTTGTTCACCCAATTTTTCAAGCGTCTCATCAGTATAAGGCTGCAGCCAAGGCTCACGACCGAAGCGTGATTGGAATGTGACGGTGAAATTCTCTGACGGCCATGATAGCTCTTCACGCACAAGACGCGCTGTCTTCATACAATGGCAATGATAGGGATCACCTTGTGCAAAATAGCGCTGTGGGATCCCGTGAAATGATAAATGCAACATATCAGGCTCGCCATGCTCTGCCATATGGTCACGCACAGAATCGGCAAGTGCTGAGATATAGACAGGGTGGTCATGCCATGGCGGGGCAGTACGAATGGCTGGCATCCAGCGTTGCTTGAGCGCCCATTTGAAAACCTCATCATTGACGGTTGCTGTCGTTGAGGCTGCATATTGTGGATAAAGCGGGACAATCACAAAGCGGTTACAACCTTCTTTTTGTAATTTATCAAGGCGTGATACAATAGATGGATTGCCATAGCGCATCGCATAATCAACCATAATATCATCATGACCAGCTAGCTTTTTGGCCATATGTTCGGCTTGCAATCTGGTATATTTCCGCAAAGGTGAGCCATCTTCATCATCAAGCCAAATGCTGGCATAGGCATCGCCTGATTTGCGCGGTCTGATGTTCAAAATAATAAGGTTTAGTATCAGCCACCAAATCAGTCTTGGCACTTCGACAACACGTCTATCTGATAAAAACTCTTTTAGATAGCGACGCATTGAGGGGGTGTCTGTGCCATCTGGCGTGCCAAGATTAACAAGCAGAACGCCTGTTTTAGGGTGGCGCGGCCATGTGGGATGGTCAGACGGATATGGTTTTAAAGGCATAACAATGGCTCGAACAAAATAGGATAATTTACAGTATCTTATTGAAAGATAAGACAATCATTTTACGAGGCAAGAGGCCGCGTCAGATCAATTTATAGGCAGCTATGTGGAAAGCCTGCTAGCTGGCATTTGCCACAGCATTATCATCAGCTGGCTTCATGCTTGGCGGGTTCACTTTTTTCATTACCTCAGCCAAAGCTTGCACCAATGTTTCTAGCATCTCGTCGCTATGAAGCGGGCCTGGGGTAATGCGCAAGCGTTCTGTGCCGCGTGGCACTGTCGGGTAATTAATCGGCTGAATGTAAAGATTATGCTCTTCAAGCAATGTCCAACTAATCTCAGAACATTTTGAGGCATCACCAACCATTACAGGTACGATATGTGTCGTAGATGGCATGGCAGGAATGCCAATTTCAGCAAAACGTTTCTTTAGTTTCGTCGCTTGTGCTTGCTGGGCTTCACGCTCTTTAGATGAGTGACGCAAATGTTTAACACTTGCCAATGCCGCATCTGCAAGAGCAGGGGGCATGGCTGTTGTGAAAATAAAGCCAGAGCCATAGCTGCGGATGGCATCACAAATCATATCACTTGCCGCGATATAACCACCCATCGCCCCATAGGCCTTGCCAAAAGTGCCTTGGATAATATCAATTTTGTCTTCTAGACCGTCTCGTTGGGCAACACCGCCGCCCATCGCGCCATACATACCAACGGCATGAACCTCATCGAGATAGGTCATAGCATTATATTTTTTTGCCAAATCAGCGATTTCTTTAATCGGCGAGGTATCACCATCCATTGAATAGACTGATTCAAAAATAATCAGCTTATGGCGCTCAAGCGGCTGTGCCTTTAGCAACTCTTCTAAATGAGCCACATCATTATGGCGGAAGATGATTTTATCTGTGCGCGCATAGCGAATACCAGAAATAATAGACGCATGATTCATAGAATCAGACAAAACAAGCGGATTGTCCATCATGCTTAAAATCGCGCTAATGCTGGCCTCATTGGCAACATAGCCAGAGGTAAAAACAAGCGCGCGCTCTTTGTTATGGATACCAGCACATTCTTTTTCAAGCGCTACAATGGAAGATGATGTGCCAGAGATATTGCGCGTACCGCCCGCCCCTGTGCCATGCAATTTGACAGATTCTGCCATCGCATCAATCGCGTGCTGTGTTTGGCCCATACCAAGATAATCATTAGAACACCATACGGTGACATCGCGTGGGCCATCTTCACTATGCCAAATGGCAAAAGGATGAATGCCTACTTTGCGCTCAAGCTCAACAAAATACCGGTAACGGTTTTCTGTCTTCAACTTGTCGATATGGTTTGAAAATAGCGCCTGATAGTCCAATGTTTTTGCCCAAATCGCTCCGAAGAGGTGAAAAGTGATGCCGAACCCACTTAATGGCCAGTGTTATAACTAACATATGCCAGTCTGGCTAGCCTCTTATCTGTGACAAAAAGAAGCGTTTAAAAGCCAGTAAGCTGTCACAATCTGATAGGTTGTGACAGCTCTTATATTTTATTCTGCCACAGCTGCTTGTTCTATCAAAGACAAGCGGGCTGCGGAAAATTTCAACTCAGGAATCTTGCCATAAGGGTCAAGAGCTGGGTTTGTAAGCATATTGGCAGGCGCTTCTGTAAAACAGAATGGGACGAAAATCATGCCTTTTGGCAAGTTAGGGTCCATGCGTGCTGCTAATTCAATGCGTCCACGGCGTGTTTCAACCGCAATCATATCACCACCTTTTGCTGATAGGGATGACAGATCATCTGGACTGATATGTACTTCAGCTGTTGGCTCTAGCGCATCTAGGACAGTGGCGCGCCTTGTCATTGACCCTGTGTGCCAATGCTCAAGCAGACGCCCTGTTGACATCACAATCGGATAGTCAGCATCTGGTTGCTCATCAGGTGGCAGAATATCGGCTGGTGTCATACGACCGCGGCCAGATGGTGTTGGGAAGGCATCGCCAAATATGACATCTTGGCCTTGTGATGTTTCATCAGCGCAAGGATAGGTTACGGCATCTTCAGCCTCAAGGCGTGACCAGCTAATGCCCGTTAATGATGGCATCACCATGCGCATTTCACCAAAGATATCTTGTGGGTGCTCATAAGACCAATTCAGGCCTAGACGATTGGCAAGCGCGGTAATAATCCACCAATCCTGGCGGGCATCACCTGGCGGGTTTACCGCCTGACGGCCAAGCTGCACGCGTCTGTCTGTATTTGTGACAGTCCCTGTTTTCTCTGGGAAGGCAGACGCTGGCAAGATGACATCAGCAAAGGCCGCTGTCTCTGTCATGAAGATATCTTGCACCACAAGATGGTCTAGGCGGGCAAGTGCGGCTCTGGCATGATTTTGATCAGGATCTGACATGGCGGGGTTTTCACCCATAATATACATCGCCTTAATCGTACCCTCATAGGCGGCATCTGTAATTTCAACAACCGTTAGACCACGCTCTGGATCAAGCTCTGCGCCCCAGAATTTTTCATATTTTGCGCGTGTTTCAGGATCTGTCACAGGCTTATAATCTGGGAAGAACATCGGGATAAGGCCAGCATCTGAGGCCCCTTGCACATTATTCTGTCCCCGAAGTGGGTGAAGACCAGAACCTGGCTTGCCCACATTGCCTGTTAAAAGGGCAAGAGAGATCAAACAGCGTGCATTATCTGTGCCATGTGTATGCTGAGAGACACCCATACCCCAGAAAATCATAGCCGCATTGGCATTGGCATAGGTGCGTGCTGTTTGCTTGATAACCTCAGGTGCAATCCCGCAAATGGGGCTCATTGCCTCTGGCGTTGTTGCGGCTGTTGCGGCCTTTAGGTTCTCAAAGCCCTCTGTATGCTCTTCCACATATTTCGCATCATAAAGCTCTTCTTGGATAATCGTATGAATCATCGCGTTAAGAAGTGCGACATCTGTGCCAGGTGT
>WTHV01000144.1:5612-10092 GCA_011525265.1 Alphaproteobacteria bacterium
CTTGGATAATCGTATGAATCATCGCGTTAAGAAGTGCGACATCTGTGCCAGGTGTAAAATTCAATGAGGCAGTGGCATGACGGTCAAGGACTTGACCACGCGGGTCAAAGATAAATAAATCAGCACCATTTTGTGCCGCATTCTTGATGAATGTTGCCGCCACAGGGTGGTTCACTGTTGGGTTAGAGCCAATCACAATAATCACATCAGAATGCGCACATTGTGAGAAAGAGGCTGTGACCGCACCAGAGCCGATATTTTCAAGCAAAGCAACAACAGATGAGGCGTGGCAAAGGCGCGTACAGTGATCAACATTATTTGTCTTAAAGCCTGTACGAACAAGCTTTTGTACCAAATAGGCTTCCTCATTTGTCCCTTTCGCAGAGCCAAAACCACTCATCGCAGATGGGCCATGCGTATCAAGCGTATCTTTTAAGCCCTTTGCAGCTAAATCAAGGGCTTCTTCCCAACTTGCTTGTCTGAAATGTGTAAGCGGGTTTGTGGGGTCGAATGGCATTGACGCTGATTTCGGCACATCTTCACGGCGAATAAGCGGCATTGTCAGGCGTTCTGGATTATCAATATAATCAAAGCCATAGCGGCCTTTTACACATAAACGACCTTGGTTTGCTGGCCCTTGCTTGCCAGTTACAGAGACAATTTTCTCTTCTTTCACATTAAAGGTAAGCTGGCAGCCCACACCACAATAAGGGCAGACAGAATCGACTTGTCTATCTGGCGTAATCGCGAGCTTTTGATCTTCATCAAGTACCGTCTTTGGCATCAATGCGCCTGTAGGACAGGCTTGCACACATTCACCGCAACCAACGCAAGTGGATGCGCCCATATCATCGCCAAAATCAAAAACGATATGCGCATCAGCGCCGCGACCAGCAAGGCCAATCACATCATTGACCTGAACTTCGCGACAGGCACGCACACAAAGATTACATTGAATACACGCATCCATATTTACCGCAATCGCTGGGTGCGAGCTATCCGCCTCTGGGGCAAATGAGGCAGGGAAACGAGATTCTGTTGTTTCTTGACTGTTCGCAAATTGCCATAATTGGCTGTCTGGATCATGCGCACTGTCTTGTGGTGGCTGATCAGAGACAAGTAATTCCATAACCATTTTGCGCGCAGTATGGGCACGATGTGACTGGCTATTTACCACCATGCCATCTGTTGGTTTGCGCAAGCATGAGGCTGCTAGGACACGTTCGCCTTCAATCTCAACCATACAAGCACGGCAATTACCGTCTGCACGATAGCCATCATCATCCTTATAGCACAAATGCGGAATATCTGTGCCTTGTGCTTTGGCGACTTGCCAGATTGACTGATCAGCGTCAGCTGAGACAACTTTGCCATCAAGTGTGAATTCTACTTTTTTTGACATAGCTCTTATGCCTCCTCAGAGTTCGGCATTGGTGATTGTGGAATATCTTGCGGGAAATGCTTCATCGCGCTTGTCAGCGGGTTTGAGGCCGCTTGGCCAAGGCCACAAATTGACGCATCTGCCATCGCAACAGATAATTCAGATAAAAGTGCTGTATCGGCTGAAGGCTGGCTCATCAAAGCCACAGCCTTTTCAGTCCCATTGCGGCAAGGTGTGCATTGGCCGCATGATTCATGCTTAAAGAATTTCATCAAATTCAGCGCCGCGTCCCAGATATTATCCTGGTCAGACAGAACGACAATCGCATGAGAGCCAACAAAACAGCCTTCTTCTGCCAATGCACCACCAAAATCAAGCGGGATATCGCCTTTTGAGGCTGGCAAGATGCCACCTGATGCGCCGCCCGGCAAATAGCCTTTAAAGCTATGCCCGTCTGCCATGCCACCGCACGCTTCGATAAGCTGATTGACTGTTGAGCCTGCAGGGCAAGTCACAAGGCCCGGCTTTGCAACGCGTCCAGATACGGAATAGGTGCGGAAACCAGGGTGACCCTCTTGGCCTTGCTCGTTAAACCAGCCAGAGCCTTTTTCAACAATATCACGCACCCAATAAAGGGTTTCAACATTATTGACCAAGGTCGGGCGACCAAATAAGCCAACTTCAGCCACATAAGGCGGGCGGTGACGTGGCAGGCCGCGCTTGCCTTCAATTGATTCAATCATCGCAGATTCTTCACCGCAAATATAAGCGCCTGCGCCTCTGCGTAATTCAAGAACCGTATGATCATCTAGGCCAGCCTCATGCACAAGCTGAAGCTCTTTGCGCAATAGGTCCAAAATCTCAGGATATTCATCACGCATGTAAATATAGCAATGTTCAATGCCAACAACTTTCGCTGCGATTAAAATGCCTTCAATCATGCGATGAGGGTCAGTGGTAAGATAGTGACGATCTTTAAATGTGCCAGGCTCGCCCTCATCACCATTAATCGCCATCATGCGTGGGCCATCATAGCTGCTTACGATTGACCATTTGCGCCCTGTTGGGAAGCCAGCACCACCTAGACCGCGCAGAGCAGAATCTGAAAGCGCATCAATCACATCAGATGTTGGCTTTGCACCTGATTTCAACGCCTCTAAAAGCGCATAGCCGCCATCGGCGCGATAAGCCTCAAACCCGCGATAGGATGGCGCTTCATCATGTGGGGCAGGGGCTTTGGCACGTGCGACCAACTCTTCTTTTGATGTGTTTGCGACAAGGCTATGGCCATCTGCGGCAGCAGGCGCCTTATCGCACGCCCCAATACATGGCGCGCCAACAAAGCGGACATCGTCATTATTATAGGCCTGAAGCTCTTTAAGCAGTTTTTCACCGCCTGCCATCATGCATGATAGCGAGGTGCAGACACGAATGGTGCGTTTTGCGGGCGGCGTCTCGCCTTCTTTAACCAAATCAAAATGATCATAAAAGCTCGCCACTTCCCAGACCTCTGCCATTGGAAGTTTCATCAAATGCGCAAGGGCAGCCAGATTCTCAGCGCTAAGATGCTTATGATGATCTTGAATGATGTGAAGATATTCTATCAGCATATCACGCTGGAATGTTGCGCCAGCAAGAAGGTCTTGCATCGCTTTTAACGCGGCAGGGTCTGTCAGACGACCCTTTGGCTTAAAACGTCCTTTGCGACGCTTATTTTCTGGCGTTGGCTGATTTACCTTATCAAAAGAATCTGGCATTGAAATCTTCCTCAAAAACTACCTTTTGGCGATGGCTCTTACCCCTAATGAGACAAGAGTGTGCCTTTTCTCTTCACACTATTTGTGACCAATTCTGGCCTAATCTGTCTCATCAGCGACAGTCAGTAATTCTACAAGCTCACAATTAATGAACATTTTCCCCGCATCTTCGAAATTAACGATGACTCTCATGCCTGTTATAGACTGCACCTGACCAATGCCCCATTCGGGCTTATCAGGGTGTTTTACAAAGTCACCAAGGCTAAAATCTAAAAATTGCATCAGCTTCGCCTTGTCCATAATGGTCACGTGAAATCATTCGTTAAAGCTCATGTTTTTTACATGATCTTCTCTTAGTCTTGTGCCTCATATTGACAGTGAGTTCAATCACTTAAATCATGATTTTTTGCATGGTAGACAAAAAAAAGCCGCACATTTCACATGGCGGCTTTTATTCCTGTTAGGAATAATTGTTTATTTTCAGTGTGTCACAGCGCTTAATGCGCCATGCGGCTTTCAGTTTCGACTAATTTATGGCCTTGCCCCCAAACGGTTTGGATGGCCGCACCGCTGAAGCCTGCTTTGTTTAATTTATGACGAAGCTTACACACAAACACATCAACAATCTTTGATTCTGGCTCATCTCTGCCGCCATAGAGGTGGTTAATGAAGCTTGATTTGCTCAAAACAGCGCCTTTTCGTACGCCTAGCAAATTCATTATTTCAAATTCTTTGCGTGTTAGATTTACCGTTTTGCCATCCACGCTGACGATTTTGCGGTGCAGGTCAATTTCAAGATTGCCAACCGAAATCACCAGAGAGCTATGGCCATTGGCACGTCTAATAATCGCTTCTAGATGGGCGAGTAATTCATGTCTGTCAAATGGCTTTGAGAGATAACCATCAGCGCCTGCGCCAAGTGCCATGATACGATCATCAACACTATTATTGCCAGAGACAACAAGGATAGGGATGAGTTGACGTTCTTTTTTTGCCCGAATAAGACGTGCCACTCTTGTGCCATCGCCATCGGGAAGTTTTAAATCAAGCAGTACCGCATCAAATTCATTGATGTTCAGCTCTTCTAACGCTTCGTGAATAGACGCGGCGTTGGTTGTGAAATACCCGGCTTCTTCAAGCGTGATTGCAAGGGCATCAGCAACGATTGGGTCATCTTCAACCAGTAGAATGTTCATGTCTTTAACTCCATTTATGTGCGTGCCTATATTTTCGTTCGATTGTTTTCGTTCAATTTGTCTGGCCGCAACATGTCATTATCGTGACGCTCATTTATCTAAATCATGTGAAATCGCAGTGATTGCATTTCAGCAAGCCATTGCTT
>WTHV01000038.1 GCA_011525265.1 Alphaproteobacteria bacterium
GTTCTTTTCATCTTCAAGTGGCGCGATTGAAAGATAGTCAGGATGCGCATTTTGCATAATTTGGCGCATAACAGGGTTTTGCGGGTCAAGTGAGAGGGAAAAAGGCGCCTCATCTGCGAAAAATCCGCCTTGCTCTTGGTCTTGCGCAATGATTGCAGCGGCCAAATATTTTGCAAACAGGCTTTTTCCAATTCCTTTTGGCCCGGTAAGAAGCCACGCATGATGCATTTTACCAGACGCAAAGCTTTCTTCGGCTTGTGCGACTTGCGCCTCATGCCCCCGAAGGCGCGGCGCTGTCATGATTTCAACATCATCGGGGGTTTGTGCCATCAGCAGATACCGCGCTTACCCAACAGGTCTGAAATGACCGCCTTTAAGGTCTCAAAAATCGTATCTTCAGACTGGCTTGCATCAATAATATCAAAGCGCTCATCCTCTTGATGCGCGATACGCAAATAGCCCTCTCGCACCTTTTGATGATAGGCTAGCCCTTTTAATTCAAAGCGTGCCTCAAGCTGACTTTCACGTTCCCCTGCCCGTGCCAGCCCTTCTTCGGGTGATAAATCCATCAAAAAGCTCTTATCAGGTGCGATATCACCAATTGTAAGGTGATGTAATTGCCGCAATTCTGTTTCGGTATAGCCGCCTGTAATTGACTGATAGACATAAGAGCTATCGGCAAAACGGTCACATAAAATGATGGCACCATCTGCCAATTTTGGAACAATAAGGCGTTCAACATGCTCCCCGCGCGAGGCAAGCATCAACAAGGCTTCTGTTTTGGCTGTCAGGCTATCGACCTCACCTGTCACCAATAAAGCACGAATATCTTCAGCAGATGGCGTACCGCCCGGCTCTCTTGTGGTGATAATCTCTCGGTTCGGCAACAGCGCTTCTAACCAGCTTTTCAAGCGTTTAATCTGTGTTGATTTTCCAGAGCCTTCGCCGCCTTCAAGAGAAATAAATAAGCCTTTGGTTGGCATTTTGCTCATATCTCTACCCTTCAGGTTGGAAAGGTGATCCGAAAATCAAATATTTCACTGCCTCAGTGATACGGTCAAAAAAGCCAAGTTCTTGGACATCTTGCGCTGCCAAAAGAGGATAATTTTCAACCTTATCATCATAGGTTAGTGTAATCATGCCCACCTCTTGCCCTTTGGCCAAAGGTGCAGGGATAGGGTCTGACCAATTCAACGTGACCTTCAAAGACCGTCTCTCAACACGTGACATTACCTTGTGAACATCTGCGCTTGCGAGCAATTTAATTTTCGCCTGATTGCCAAGCCACACATTGGCTTCATCAATCACTTGTCCTTGGTCATAAAATTCGTATTTCTTAAAATTACGGAACATCAAATCCATAAGACGCCGTGATTCTTGCGCGCGTTCATTTTTTGACTTCATGCCATTTAGCACAAGCACAACACGTTGTGAGCCACGTTTCGATGACCCAACAACACCATATCCTGATTCTTGCGTATGACCTGTTTTTAGACCATCAGCACTTTCATCTTTGTAAATTAGAGGATTACGATTGCCCTGTTTAATGTTGTTATAGGTGAAGTTCTTAATCGCAAAAATCGGATAAAGTTCAGGGTATTTATCTGTTGGAAAATCTCTTATCAGCGCGGTTGATAGGATGTTCAAATCCCTCGCGGTTGTTGTTAATTCTGGATCTGGCCAGCCCGTAGCATTACGAAATACGGTATTAAACATCCCCAATTCGCGCGCTTTGTCATTCATCTCATCGGCAAAGGCATCTTCAGAGCCGGAAAGCCCTTCAGCCAAAGCAATCGCCGCATCATTGCCAGATTGCACAATCACACCATGCAATAAATCAGATAAAGTGACCGTAGAGCCGGGGTCTAAGAACGTACGAGAGCCACCTTTTTTCCATGCTTTTTCTGAAACAATAAAGGTGTCATCCATAGTCAAAGAGCCATTGGCAATCCGCTCAAAGGCAAGATATGTTGTCATGATCTTTGCCATTGACGCTGGCTTCATTGGCGCATCACCATTCTTATTCATCAAAACACGCCCTGAATCAAAATCGGTGATATAGGCATATTCTGCCACTGATTGAACCGATTCTTGTGCATGGGTTGGCGTCAATAATGACACACATAACGCTGTGATAAGTGGAAGTATGCGTAATTTCATTTTGTCTTTAATCCCGATAAATAGTTTAGTCGACGACAATACGCGCGCCGTTGAATCCTTGCTTCATCACATCATCAAGCAAGGCATCTGCTTTTTCTACATTTGAAACTGGCCCAAGGCGTGAGCGATATAATGTTTGCCCATCACGCAATGCCGGTATGACCTGACCTTTGCCAACTGATGATAGCCTATTTAACACTGCCTTGGCATTTTCTTCACTGTGGAAAGCGCCGATCTGCACCCAAATCTCTGTTTCAACAGGGGCTGTTTGAATAACCTCACCAATACGGTTTTGCGATAGCAATTCCAATGCTGATTTACCAGGCGCCTTTTTCACAGCTGTCGCTCTTGTGGTTTTGGCGGTTAAGGTCACAGATGGTTTCGCCACACCAGTGCTTTCTGGCAAACTCTCCGAAAAGCCATTTTCGGGAAATTTGCCATCTTGTGCGAGGCGTTCTAGGCGCAATGATTGTTCTGCCAATATTTGAACGCGTACACGCGCAATCCCGCTATCCTTATAGCCGATGAGGCGCGCAGCTTCGCGTGATAAGTCAATGATACGACCTGATACAAATGGCCCTCTGTCATTGATGCGCACCACAAGTGATTTGCCATTATCAAGGTTGGTCACACGTACAACAGATGGCATTGGCAAAGTCTTATGAGCAGCAGAGACCTTGTTGGGGTCAAAAATTTCGCCATTGGCTGTCAGCCTGCCGGCAAATTCATCGCCATACCAAGACCCGACACCTGTTTCATCATATTTCAAATTGCGCTCTGGATAATACCAGACACCTGCCACCTGATAAGGATCCCCCACCTTATAGCGCGGGCTTGCTTTTACTGAGG
>WTHV01000133.1 GCA_011525265.1 Alphaproteobacteria bacterium
ACGTGGTGCCTTTGGCCCCTGACCATTACCGCCCCACGGATTTTGATTTCCGGGGCCAGACGGGCCGCCGCCCCATGGTCCTTGGTTGTTCCCACCACCTTGATTATTCCAGGGCATACGCCTCTCCTCAATCATTTTGGCTAAATGTTCAATGCATCATAGTTTGAATATGATGGCATATAGTATAACGACATATTGCAAGACAGCCACAGGAAAATGCGCCTCCCCTTGCTATTCGCAAAAAGGCGCCCTATCTGTAAGCTAACTTACCACCATAGATATTTGCTCTCTGCATCGGAAATTCAAGAATGTCAGCCAAATTAAACGAAGAAAAAATTCAAAATGCCCTTGAATCAGTGAAAAATGCTGCTGGCGAGGCAGTTTTTGCCCCTGAATCAATCTCTGGCATCGTGATTAAGGATGGCAATGTCGGCTTTGCCATCGAAATTGCCGAAGCTGACGCCCCTAACGCGAAAGAGTTTCAAAAATTAGCTGAAGACACCATCCTTGCCCTTGAGGGTGTGTTCTCTGCTACAGCCATGTTAACCGCCCACCGCGCACCGCAACAATCGGCGGCGCCACAATCATCTCAGGCATCATCTAAAGCACCAAAAGATGGCCCCCACAAGCCGGCAAAGCACATTATTGCTGTTGCCTCTGGCAAGGGCGGTGTTGGTAAATCAACCACATCCATCAACCTTGCCCTTGCCTTGCAAGCCAAAGGGAAAAAAGTTGGCATTCTAGATGCTGATATTTATGGCCCGTCTCTGCCACGTCTGATTGGCATTAACCGCAAGCCGCAAACAAGTGATAAAAAATTGCTGCCAATCGAAGCTTGGGGGTTGCAGACCATGTCAATCGGCTATTTGGTGGCAGAAGATGCGCCGACTATCTGGCGTGGCCCTATGGTTATGTCAGCTCTTGAGCAGATGCTAAAAGATGTCGCATGGGACGGGCTTGATGTTCTGATTATTGATATGCCCCCCGGCACAGGTGATGCGCAATTAACGCTGTCACAACGTGCAGAGCTTGCCGGTGCCGTGATTGTATCAACCCCGCAAGATTTGGCACTGATTGATGCACGCAAAGGCCTGAATATGTTCTTAAAAGTCAATGTGCCTGTCTTAGGGCTGATTGAGAATATGAGCCACTTTATTTGCCCATCATGTGGTGAGCGTTCAGATATTTTTGGGCATGGCGGCGCAAAACGTGAAGCTGAGACTCTTGGTATGCCATTTTTGGGTGAAGTGCCTTTGCAGATGGCTATTAGAGAAACCTCAGATGGCGGCACGCCGATTGTGGCAAGTCAACCGGCGAGTGCGCAAGCACAACGCTATCTTGAGATCGCAGATAACCTTATCGCCTCACTAGAGGCCACGGTGACACAAAGCCCTGACATTATCTTTGAATAGAGGCTATTTGGCAGAGATGCGCTGATAGGTCAAAAAACGGTGTGCTGGTATATCACCATCAGCTAGCACCTCTTCTCGCTTTGTCTCTTGCCATTGTGCGCTATCAATCTCTGGGAAAAGGGCTGGGCCTTCGGGTGCAAGGTCAACCTCTGTCATCTCAATCACATCACATTGCGATAAGCCAAGCTTATAAATCTGACCACCACCAAACAAGATTTGGCGCGTCTCCCCCTGGCCTTGTTCAGCCAGCCATTTTGCGCCTTTTTCTAACGCCTCTTCAAGTGAGCTTGCGGCAATCGCCCCATCTGCCTGCCATGAGCGGTCTCTGGTCAGAACGATACTAGCGCGTCCCGGCAAAGGCCGACCAATGGAATCCCACGTCTTGCGCCCCATAATAAGAGGACAGCCCATCGTCACAGCCTTCACACGGCGCAAATCTCCTGGCAAATGCCACAAAAGGTCATCGCCATCACCAATCACACGGTTGGAAGCCATCGCAACAACAGCAACAAGACTTGTTTTCATAATGATTTCCTATACCGCAATTGGTGCTTTGATTGATGGTTGCGCCTCATAATTCACAATCTCAAAACAATCAAAAGTAAAATCTTCAATTGCTTTGGGTGGGTTATGTAACTGCAATTGCGGCAAAGGGCCGGGTTGCCTTTGCAATTGTGTTTTTACCTGATCAAAATGATTGTGATAAATATGCGCATCCCCCAGCGTATGCACAAATTCGCCGACTTGCAAATCGCAGACATGGGCAATCATATGTGTCAGAAGAGCATAAGAGGCAATGTTAAATGGTACGCCTAGGAAAATATCTGCCGAACGCTGATAGAGCTGGCATGATAATTTGCCATTTGCCACATGAAATTGAAACAAACAATGGCAAGGCGGCAATGCCATATTTGGCACATCAGCAGGATTCCAAGCAGATAGCATCAAACGGCGCGAATCTGGATTTGTCTTAATCATATGAATAAGATCACTCAGCTGATCAATCTCAGAGCCATCAACCCCCTGCCAGCGGCGCCATTGTTTGCCATAGACAGGGCCTAAATCCCCATTTTCATCAGCCCATTCATCCCAGATTGTCACGCCATTATCTTGCAAATATTTGATATTGGTATCACCGGCAATAAACCATAATAACTCATGAATAATAGATCGTAGATGAAGCTTTTTGGTGGTCAGAAGCGGGAAGCCTTCGCTTAAATCAAAGCGCATTTGGTGGCCAAAGATAGACCTTGTTCCTGTGCCTGTTCTGTCTGATCTATCGGTGCCCTTTTCCATAACAAGCTGCAATAAATCAAGATATGCGCGCATTATACGTATCCACCTTTACAATGTGATATAAAAAGCCATTTGAATGTTGCCTTATAATTGACCACAGCTAGCAGCAAAAAACCACCCACAAAGGGGGAAAAATTACGTTCAAATGCGCTTGATATTGTGATTAGGGCTTTAATCTGTGACCAACAAGGCCTATGATAATGATGTCGGTTTACCGACTATGACGATAAACATGCAGTGAAATAGGCAGAGCGGACCCGGGGGCGGTA
>WTHV01000042.1 GCA_011525265.1 Alphaproteobacteria bacterium
ATCAGATGCGATTGTCTGTGGTATTGGCATGGTGCATCAGCATTTCATGCTTGTGCCAAATTTCACCGCATTAGAAAATGTCATCCTTGGCTATGAGGTTGATAAAAAGCTTGCCCCATCTCTTGAGGCAGGGCGAAAAAAATTGGCAGAATTATCAGCCACCTATGGTCTTGATGTGCCACTTGATGTGCCGGTCGAAGATTTGCCTGTTGGATTGCAGCAACGTGTTGAAATCTTGAAGACCTTATATCGCGGTGCACAGGTTTTAATCCTTGATGAGCCAACAGGTGTTCTGACGCCGCAAGAAACAGAACAGCTTTTTGAGATTCTAAAAACCTTGCGTGCGCAAGGCGTGACGATATTGCTTATCACTCACAAGCTAAAAGAGATTATGGCAATCACGGATAATGTGTCTGTCATGCGCCAAGGCCAGATGGTTGCCCATCGCAAAACAGCCAAAACAACACCTGCCGAATTGGCCAATTTGATGGTGGGTCGCTCTGTATTGCTTGAGCTTGATAAAGATAAGTCACAGCCAGGTGAAGTGGTGCTAAAGGCAGAAGCGTTGAGTTTCAAAGATAGTAATGGCGCGCCGCGCCTGCGTGATGTGTCTTTTGAGTTGCGCGCCGGGGAAATTCTTGGCATTGCCGGTGTGTCTGGTAATGGGCAGTCTGAATTATTAGAGCTTCTTTCAGCCATTGCGCCGGTTCAGGAAGGCCAGTTGATGGTAAAGGGTGAGGTGATTTCAAAAGACGCCCCGTCTAATCCAGCAAAAATGCGTGAGATGGGCGTCGCGCACGTGCCAGAAGATAGGCACGCGATGGGCATGGTTCTGCCATTTACAGCAGCTGAAAGTGCGATTCTGGGCTATGAGACAGATAGCCGTCTTGGCAATGGTTTTTGGCTCAGCCCGCGTAAAATTGCCGCCCTATGTGCTGACCTCATGCGTCGTTTTGATGTGCGCCCTAGTAACCCCTCTTTGAAGTCAAATCTGTTTTCTGGCGGTAATCAGCAAAAGATTGTGCTAGCGCGTGAGATTTCAAAAGACCCTGATATTCTGATTGTTGGCCAGCCAACAAGAGGTGTTGATATTGGGGCGATTGAATTTATCCATAAACAGCTTATTGCGCTTCGTGATAAGGGCTGTGCTATTTTGGTTGTCTCAGTTGAGCTTGACGAGATATTGAGCCTGTCAGACCGTATTATCGTGATGAATAATGGTGAGGTTGTTGGCACGGTTGATAGCGCTGATGCTGATGAATCACGTCTTGGCCTTATGATGGCAGGCATTGATGAAAGGCAGGCAGGATGACCGCATCATCTATGGAACGCTTAATTGATATTGTGATTTTGCCCTTAGTCAATTTGCTGGCGGCATTTACCGTCTCTGGCATTATCATTGCGTTGATTGGGGAAAACCCGTTTCATGCGCTAGGCGTGATGATTAAGGGCGCTTTTTATTATAAGGGCGCGCTTGGTTATACGCTTTATTATACCACCAATTTTATTTTCACAGGCCTTGCAGTGGCTGTCGCGTTTCATGCCTTGCTCTTTAATATTGGCGGTGAGGGTCAAGCGGCGATGGGCGGCCTTGCTATTGGGCTTGTAGCCTTGCTGATTGATACAAGCCTGCCTGCTATTTTGGTCGTGTTTCTGGCGATTGCAAGCGCGGCACTTTTGGGCGGTCTATGGGGCGCTATCCCAGGCTACCTGCAGGCAAAGCGCGGCTCACATATTGTGATTACCACGATTATGTTTAACTTCATTGCCGCCTCTATCATGGTGTGGCTGTTGGCAGGTCCTTTGATTGCACCGGGGCAGATGTCGCCAGAGACAAGCTCATTTGCCGATGGGGTAGCCTTGGCAAAGATCTATGTGCTTGCAGGTTATCTTGGGTTTGATATGGCGCGTTCGCCTTTGAACTTGTCGTTTGTTATTGCGCTTTTATGCTGTGTTGGTGTGTGGGTGTTGATTTGGCGCACACGTCTTGGCTATGCTATCCGCGCGACAGGGTTTTCTGAAAAAGCCTCTATCTATGGCGGGCATCAGCCAACACGTATCATCATTATTACGATGGCTATCTCTGGTGGTCTGGCTGGCATGATGGCATTGAACGAGATTTTGGGCGTTCAGCACCGCGTGATTTTGAACTTTACAGCAGGCTATGGCTTCACTGGTATTGCGGTAGCCTTGATGGGGCGCAATCATCCTGTGGGAATTATTTTTGCAAGCTTGCTATTTGGTGTTCTTTATCAAGGCGGCGCTGAGCTTGATTTTGAATTTCAGACAATCACACGCGAGATGGTCTTGATGATTCAAGGCCTGATTATACTATTTTCTGGCGCTCTAGCTTATATGTTTAATCCGCCTTTACAGAAGATTCTGATGGCGTTGTTCGTCAAGGATAAGGCAGATGCCGCTAACCCTAGCGCAGAGCAGGAGGCATAGATGGCAGATTTATGGCTCCAATTTATCCTGACAATTGATGCAACTTTGCGTGTGGCAACACCGCTTATCCTATGTGCGATGGCTGGTATTTTTTCAGAACGCGCCGGGATTATTGATATCTCGCTTGAAGGCAAAATGCTTATGGCCGCCTTTTTGGCTGGAAGTGTCGCGGCTGTGTCAGGCTCGCCACTATTAGGTCTTGGCGCGGCAATTGCTGTATCAGTTGCTTTAAGCCTTATCCATGGTTTTGCTTGCATTACCCATAAGGGCAATCAGGTGATTTCAGGGCTTGCGATTAATATCCTTGCCTCAGGCCTAACAGTCACTTTGGGTATCGCGTTTTTTGCCCGTGGTGGCCAGACGCCCTTATTGTTGGGTGACCAGAGATTTGGTGCCATTCATCTGCCATTTGCAGATTGGATGGGTGCGCATATCCCGCTGATTGGCACCATCTATAAAGAGATTCTCTCAGGTCATAATATCCTTGTATGGCTTGCCTTTGCGCTTGTGATTGTGACATGGGCGGTGGTGTTCCGCACAAGCTTTGGCTTACGTCTTCGTGCTGTTGGCGAAAAGCCAGAGGCGGTTGATTCAGCTGGTATGTCTGTTACTGGATTGCGCTTTCAGGCTGTTTTAATTGCGGGCATTTTAACAGGCATTGCAGGGGCGTATCTGTCAACAGCACATGGGGCAGGCTTTGTCCGCGAGATGACAGCAGGTAAGGGCTATATTGCTCTTGCAGCTATGATTTTTGGCAAATGGCGGCCAGGTCCTGCTTTGGCGGCTTGTTTGATGTTTGGCTTTTTGGATGCGCTTGCCGCACGCTTACAAGGGGTATCGCTCCCTTATGTTGGCGAACTATCAGCTGATTTGATTTTGGCTTTGCCATATGTGATGACTGTGGTGTTGCTGGCAGGCTTTATCGGCTCTGCCACACCGCCACGTGCCATTGGGGTGCCTTATGTCAAAGAGAGATGATGCACTTATCGCGGCGGCCATTTCTGCCATGCCTCATGCCTATGCCCCTTATTCAAAGTTTCATGTAGGCGCGGCAATTTGTGATGAGCATGGCCAGATACATAGAGGCGTGAATGTGGAAAATGCGGCCTATCCGCAAGGGGCTTGTGCTGAGGCGGGCGCTATTGCGGCTATGGTCATGGCAGGCGGGCGTAATATCACGGCTGTGGCAGTGGCAGGCGGCGGTGATCTGCTATGTACCCCATGTGGTGGGTGTCGGCAACGCTTAAGAGAATTTGGAGGGCCGGAGATGCCCATCATTATCTGTGGGCCAGATGGTGAGCGCGCGCGCTATAGCCTAGCTGAGCTTTTACCGCATAGCTTTGGCCCTGATAATCTTGATCAATAAAGGTTACGTGTTAAAGATTCTATCACCTGCATCACCCAAGCCTGGCAAGATATAACAAGAATCGTTCAGCTCTCTATCAAGGGCGGCTGTGATGATGGGTATATCAGGATGGGCAGCTGAGAAAGCAGCAACACCTTCTGGTGCCGCGACAAGACAGGCAAAGACGATATCTGTGACGCCAAGCTTTTTTAGGCGGCTAGCTGATTCAATCGCAGAGCCACCTGTCGCAAGCATTGGGTCGACCAAAATATTTTGGCGTGTGGCGATATCAGTTGGGTATTTTTCATAATAAAAAACAGGCTCATGCGTCTCAGGGTCTCTTTGCATACCAATATGCGCCATAGAGGCCTCAGGCAGCAGGGTAAATAAATCATCAGCCATGCCATTGCCCGCGCGCAAAATAGAGGTAATCACAGGCGCTTTTAAAAGCTTTTGTGTCTGCATGTCCTCTAGCGGTGTTGTAATGGTGACATCACGCAGATTAAGATGGGCAAATATATGATGACTCATTAGCGCTGTGAGGGTGCTAAGCGTTGCTTTAAATTCAGCAGGGCTTGTGTCCTTGTCACGTAAAATGGCAAGCTTGTGTGTAATGAGCGGATGGGTAAGCGTCGTAAGCTGTGACAAATCAGACCTCATAATAAAGGGCGATGAATAAAATGATTTATGCGCATAAGCGCGCCTTTTATTCTATGATATAAGCAGTGAGGCAGTGACGCAATTAGCTTGTGAGGGTGTATGAATGGCCAAATTATATTTTTCTTATTCTGCAATGAATGCGGGCAAGACAACAATCCTTCTGCAAGCCTCACATAATTATAATGAACGTGGCATGAATACGCTGTTGCTTACAGCACAGCTTGATGACAGGGCAGGGGCAGGCACAATTGCCTCTCGCATTGGTCTGTCATCACCAGCACAAACATTTCATGCCGAAACAAACCTTGGTGAGCTTATCACGAACGCCCACCAGCAAGCGCATTTATCATGTGTTCTTGTGGATGAAGCGCAGTTTTTAACATCTGCCCAAGTATGGGACTTGGCGGCTGTGGCCGATAATATGAAAATTCCGGTTATGTGCTATGGGCTTCGAACTGATTTTCAGGGCAATCTTTTTGAAGGCTCTGCGACATTGCTTGCGGTGGCTGATAATTTGCGTGAAATCAGAACCATCTGCCATTGCGGCTCAAAAGCCACTATGGTTGTCCGCCAAACACAAGGCGGTGATGTGATAAGAGAAGGTGACCAGATTGAAATTGGGGGCAATGATAAATATGTCTCTTTGTGCCGTAAACATTGGTCAGAGGTGATGGGGCGCCCTTAAAATCGTTCTTGCTTTAAAATATGGTCAAAAAAAAGGACGGTCAGTGAACCGTCCTTTTGCTTATTTTTTTATGCGCTATGGTTTAGCGGTATTCAGGATTGCGTTCCGCATCTTTTTCAGGGCGGGCAATCGCAGAAATCATCGCATCAAATTGCACTGAGCCAACCGCCTTGCCTTCTTCTGTGACAATCAAAGGCTTATAGTCATTCGCTGTTGCAATCTGCAAGGCTTCTTCAATGACCATTTCCTTATCAACTTTAACACCTGAACGTGGCTTTTTGCTGTCCATCACGGAGCTTACTTCAAGCACTCTGGCGCGGTTAATATCCTTAATAAAGTCGCGGACATAATCATCAGCAGGGTTCAGCACAATCTCTTGTGGTGAGCCTTGCTGAATAACAGCACCATCACGCAAGATAGCAATGTCATCACCGATACGAAGCGCTTCATCCAAATCATGTGTGATAAAGATGATTGTCTTATGCAGTTCTTCTTGCAGGTCAAGCAACACATCTTGCATATCTGTTCTGATAAGAGGATCAAGAGCTGAGAAAGCCTCATCCATCAGCAGAATTTCAGCATCTGTTGCCAAGGCTCGCGCCAAGCCAACACGCTGCTGCATACCACCTGATAGCTGCGCTGGATAGTGATTTTCAAAACCAGCTAGACCAACACGCTTTACCCAGTATGAGCTTTTTTCGATTGCTTCATCTTTGTCCATGCCTTGGATCGTAAGACCATAAGCGGCATTATCTTGGACTGTTCTATGTGGCAAGAGACCAAATTTCTGGAATACCATAGATGCCTTGAAACGACGGAAGTTCAATAGCTCTTCATCTGACATGGCAAGCACATCTTGGCCATCAATAATGATTTCACCAGCAGTTGGCTCAATCAAGCGGTTGATGTGACGAATCAAAGTTGACTTACCTGAGCCTGAAAGACCCATAATCACTTGAATGCCTCTGGCTTGAATGTCGATATTAACATCTTTCAAGCCAAGTACGTGACCATGTTGTTCAAGCAAGTCTGCCTTAGACATACCAGCTTTTGCTTCACCTAGGACAGATTCCGGGTTAGGGCCGAAAATCTTATATAGGTTTTTAATTGAAACTTTAATATCAGACACCATGGCCCCCTTCGCGATGCTTTTGCAAACGCTTACCATATTGTTGTGACACACGGTCAAAGATAATTGCCAAGGCAACGATGGCCAAACCATTCATCAAGCCAAGGGCAAGATACTGGTTTGAAATCGCACGAAGCACAGGAACACCAAGGCCTTTCACACCAATCATTGAGGCGATAACGACCATGGCCAATGCCATCATAATTGTCTGGTTCACGCCAGCAAAGATATTTGGCAATGCCAATGGCACCTGCACACCCCATAGGCGCTGTTTGTAGTTCGCACCGAAGGCTGTCGCAGCTTCCATAACATCGGCATCAACCAAACGAATACCAAGATTAGTCAAACGAACGATTGGTGGGATAGCATAGATACACACAGCCAAAAGGCCAGGTACTTTACCAATGCCAAGAAGCATTACAACCGGAATAAGATACACAAATGATGGAATTGTCTGCATCACGTCCAAAACAGGTGTGATGATAGACTGAATACGGTCAGAGCGTGCCATCAAAATACCAAATGGGATACCAACACCAATACAAACGATTGTGGCAACAGAGATGATGGCCATCGTTGCCATCGTATCTTCCCACATGCCGAAAAAGCCGATGACACCAAATGCCAATACCGAACCTACGACAAGCTTGATATTGCGTGAGCCAACCCATGCGAGGGCCCCAATAATCAACAAGATGATAGGCCATGGTGTGGCAATTAATAGCTTTTCAAACCAAACCATAAATTTTAACAGAGGGTAGAAGAAGGCTTCTAGCGCTTCACCATATTCTCTTGAAAATCCTTTGAAGCTCGCATCAATCGCTTTCTTTATATCGCGAAGCGGGCCTCGGCCAAGGGATGGAAATTCGTCAAAGAAGTCCATGTTCAATTCCTACTCGATTTTATTAATAAAATGGGGCCAGCCATATGCTGGCTAGCCCCTAAATGCATTTCCTAAAGCGGCTTATAAACCTGCTTTAATTTTTGCTGCTGCGTCTGCAGATACCCATGTTTTCCATAGGTCTTCATGCTGCATCAAAAATTCGATAGCTGCATCTTCGCCACCAGCCTGGTTTTCAGTCATGTAGACCAACATACCGTTCATGACTGGGCCAGGGAATACACGCTTGCTCAAATAGTCGATAGCAACGCCACCTTTTGCCTTGAATGAGTCAGTGATAACTGTGCTCACTGCTGAATGTGTCCATGCAGATGGCTTTGGATCAGCACATTCTTGCTCAGGCTTCACAATACAGTTGTCCCAGTTGTCTGAGCCACCCCATTCGCCCATGTCAGTTGGTACCATGCCGTACTTACCGATAAGAGCTGTTGGTGACCAGTAGTAACCGAACCATGCTTCGCCACGCTCAGCAGCTTTTGCCATTGAGCCGTCTAGACCAGCAGCTGAACCTGGGTCAACCAATAGCCAGCCTTTTGCTTCCATGTCGAATGCACGGTAAAGCTGTGCGTTTGCCAACTGACAACCCCAACCAGCAGGACAGCCAACGAAAGCACCCTTTGATGGGTCTTCTGGGTGTGGGAACAGATCAGGACGAGCCAATAGCTTGTCAATGTCTGCAACTAGATCAGGATGATCTGCTGCGAATGATGGTGTTACCCACCAGCCTTCACCAAGCTGTGTGATAGGGCCGTTATTGACCTTATGCAAGCGACCTTCGCCAACAGCTGCCTCTAGTGGCACTGCAACAGCGTTTGTCCATAGCTCACCAGCTACATCTGGCTGACCTTTTTCGTTCATTGAAGCGAATGTTGTCATTGTTGCGCCTGGAACAAGCTCAACAGAACAGCCATAACCTTCTTCAAGGATAAGCTTGTCAACGTTTGCCATCAATTCAGCTGATGCCCAGTTCATCTCGGCAACTTGGATTTCACCACAATCAGCTTTAGCAGCGTTTGACATTGTCATTGCAACGCCAATAGCAGCCATGCCCATTAAATACTTTTTCATTATTTCCTCCCGTGGAACTATAGTCTTTAAATAAAGCAAGGAATTTTAAGAACAAAATGTCCTCTTTCCGACTATTAGTGTAAACATGTTTGGGTAGGGCATGGCAACAGTGTTTCTGAAAAAAACCTTATACTCTCTAAGGAACCCAATTTACACCCATAACCCAGCCTCTTATAAAAGCCAAATAGGCCTGTTTCACATCAGTTCCTTTTATACTTTTACAATAGGGCACAACATGGCATGAAAGAGGTAATATTATGGCTGTAATAGCTCGTTTACTGGTTTAATTTGTAGAAGTAATGGAATATGAAAAACGCTAAAGCATTGATTTGTATTGATATTCAGAATGACTTTTGCCCGGGTGGCGCATTGGCGGTTGCGCAGGGAGATGATATTATCCCTTTGGTTAATCAGATGATGCATACAGCCAAATCAGATGGCCAAGCTGTTATTCTAACGCAAGATTGGCACCCCGATAATCATGCAAGTTTTGCAGACAATCATGAAAATGCGCAACCTTTCGACATGGTGGAAATGTCGTATGGTGGGCAAGTTTTATGGCCAAAACACTGTGTGCAAGGCAGCCAAGGTGCTGCCTTTCATGATATGTTGCACAGTGATTCTGCTGACCTTGTGATACGAAAAGGATTTCGCAAGGAAATTGATTCTTATTCAGCCTTTTTTGAAAATGACCAATCAACGCCCACAGGCTTGCATGGTTATTTGCAAGAGCGGGGAATCACAAAGCTGACTATGGTCGGGCTTGCCACAGATTTTTGTGTAGCCTTCTCAGCCTTAGATGGCGCCAAGCTTGGCTATGATGTCAGTGTTGATCTTGCCGCTTGCCGCGCTATTGATCTTGATGGCTCGCTTGCCGCACAATTAGACGCCATGCGCACAGCAGGTATCAGCCTTATTAATCAATAGGGTCAATCAATAAAGGCAATCAATGCTGATTATGATGTCAGTGTTCGGCCAATGGCATTATGCCAGCCAGCCATGAGGTGATCTCTATCATCTTGTCCCATTTGCGGACTAAAGCTGGCATCAAGCTGCCACATCTTTGCCAAATCGGTCAGGTTCGAGGCTTGCCCATCTTGCAGCATCGCAAGCATGGCAACACCTAAGGCTGTGGTCTCTGCCACGACAGGCCTGTCGACACGCTGCCCCAAGATATCTGACATAAATTGCATCAGCCAATTATTGGCAACCATGCCGCCATCAACTTTGACACCGCTCACAGCCATGCCATCTCCCTCAACAGCTTTCAGCAAATCAAAAGTCTGGTAGGCAACAGATTCTAGCGCGGCTCTGGCAAAATGGGCAGGCCCTGTATCTCTTGTAATGCCGTAAATCGCCCCTCTGGCATGGGCATCCCAATGAGGCGCGCCAAGCCCTGTGAGCGCAGGCACCATATAAACCCCCTCATTAGAAGGAAGTGATGAGGCCATAGCCTCACTATCCTTGGCATGGTCAAGGATTTGTAGCCCATCTCTTAGCCATTGAATAATCGCACCAGAGATAAAAATAGACCCCTCAAGGCCGAAAGTCGTCTCGCCATTCACACGGTAGGCAATGGTTGAGAGTAATTTATGCTGAGAATGCAGGCGCTTTGTGCCTGTATTGGCAAGCATGAAACAGCCTGTGCCATAGGTTGATTTAATATCACC
>WTHV01000276.1:0-2243 GCA_011525265.1 Alphaproteobacteria bacterium
CCTTTTATATGTGCGCGTTGTGGTCGAGGTAGCCTTGACCTTTACGATGATAAAGGCAATCTCAACATTGGCATTGGCAGATGTGACAACCATTTTACAAGCCGTGCCACTTGGCCTGACAATGGCAGCGGCACTGATATTTGGTGAGGCGGTTGGCTGGCGCAGATGGCTTGCGATTTTACTGGGATTTTTTGGTGTTTTATTAATTGTAAAACCTGGCACTGAAGGCTTTCGACCAGAGATGTTTTATGCTGTGGCATCTGTGGTTTTGTTCATTGTGCGCGATATGATAACGCGCAAGATTTCGGCGTCAGTTCCTGCTTTTTACGCGTTATTTTTGCAAGTGATAGGGGTGACGTCTTTTAACCTTATCATGTGTTATTTTGATGAATGGGTGCCAGTTAGCATGGCGGATTTCGGTTTGCTATGTATTTCAGGGATATTGTTTGTGATGATGACCTTGGCGGCGATTTTGATGATGCGCTATGGCGATATCAGCTTTGTCTCGCAATTCCGTTATTCCGGTATTTTATGGGCGATTGCCATTGGCTATCTATTCTTTGATGAGGTGCCAGATAGCCTGTCTATGATAGGCGCGGCATTGGTGGTATCAGCAGGGCTTTATGCGCTTTATCGTGAACGCCTTTCGCAAAAAACCGTGCAATACATCAAAGCGCTTTAGCAGTAACGCTCAGGCCCCCACCATTGATCCTCATTATAGCGGTCACCATGCGCCCAGCCAATCGGCAATAGGCGATCAATCTCTGCTGCAATCTCATCTGTGATTATGAACTTTGCCCCTGCGATTACCTCTTCAAGATGGCTGATATGACGTGTGCCAGGGATTGGGATAATATGATCGCCCTGATGCAATAACCATGCGATTGCAAGACCAGCTGTGCTGAGGCCAAGTGATGTGGCATAGGCACGAAACGGGTCTGTTGCCGCAATATTGGCTGACAAGTTCGGTTCCATAAAGCGCGGATTATTTCGCAAAAACGGAATAGATTGGAGCTTTTCTAAATCATGGGGTTTGTCGGTCAGAAGCGACCGCCCCACAGGCGAGAAAGCAACAAAGGCAGTGCCAAGCTCTTTGCAGGTTTGCACAAGTCCCATTTCAGGCGAGCGCACCCCAAGAGAATATTCAGATTGTACTGCCATCACAGGATGAACCGCATGGGCGCGGCGCAAGGATGAGGGGGCAATTTCAGAATAGCCAAAGCCTTTGATTTTTCCAGAAGAGACAAAGTCAGCCAAAATACCAGTGACATCTTCGATAGGGACATCAGGGTCACGGCGATGAACATAAAATAAATCAACCGCATCTACGCCCATGGTCTTAAGAGATTTATCAAGCTGTGATGACAGATACTCTTTATCATTACGATGAGAGCGCACCCCCTCTGGCGAGCGGTAAATCGCGGCCTTTGTTGCGATGGAAAAGCTGTGTTTGACACTGGCATCTTGCGAGGCAAAATAAGCGCCAATGCAAGCCTCAGAAAAGCCATTACCATAAATATCAGCCGTATCAAGATGTGTGATACCGCCTTCGCGACATTTATCTAATATCGCAAAGGCGCCAGCCTCATCCATTGGGCCATAGAAATTAGACAGCGACATCGCCCCATAACCAATTGCAGAGATAAGAGGGCCATTTTGGCCTAATTGTCTTTGTTTCATGTCGTACACTACCCCTAATAGTAAATGGACGGTCTAACTGTCATTCTTACATGGCTGACAATATCCATCTACTTCGATGGTTTGTGCAGGCAAGTCATAATGCGTTTTTTTAATCAAAGAGGATATGGCTTTTTGGAAGGTGGTATCATGCACCTCTTCGACGGCACCGCAAGACTGGCACGATAACAGCAAAAGCATATCTTGCACCTCATCATGATGATGACCATCACAGGCAATCCAGCTATTTGATTTTGGCAATTTATGAACAAGACCAGCCTCTTCCAATTTTGCAAGAGCGCGATAGATTTGCATGGGCGCTTTGGCGCCTTTGTCACGCAACTCATCTAAGATATCATAAGCGGAGCGTGGCTTATCTTGTGTTTGCAGATAGTCCAAGACAGGGACTGTAAATTTGCCAAGGCGGGTCTGATTATCGGTCATTTTTGATGTAACCTTTGAAAGGGTAGAAGACGGTATAGAAGCGTCAGGATAAAAATGCCAAGCGCAATGACAACAATGGCAGGGCCAGATGGCAGGTCAGCATAAAGCGAAGATGATAGACC
>WTHV01000276.1:2343-7687 GCA_011525265.1 Alphaproteobacteria bacterium
TGACAACAATGGCAGGGCCAGATGGCAGGTCAGCATAAAGCGAAGATGATAGACCGCCTAAGACAGCCAGACAGCCAATAAGGCTTGCACTAATCGCAGCTATTTCAGGGGCAGATGCAATTTGACGTGCCGCCGCCGCTGGTATCACAAGCAAAGCTGAAATCAACAAAACGCCAACGATTTTAAACGAGAAGGCAATGACCATCGTCAATAATAATGTGAATGTGAATTCGGCAAATTTCAGACCAACACCCTCTGCTGTGGCAATGTCTTGGTTCACAGTCGCAACAAGCAATGGCTGCCAAATAAGGCGCATCACAATTAGCCCAAGAACAAGACCGCCTGTCATGAAATAAACATCCTGGCGCGAGGTTGCTAGAATATCACCAAAAAACACAGATGAGATATCAATCTGGCTAGGTGGCAGAAAAGATAACATCAATAGGCCAAGGGCAAGCGCGCCATGAGATAAAATGCCAAGGCTTGTATCAGATGATAATGTTGATTTGCGCCGCATCCATTGCAAGCTTGCAGAAATAGCAAGCGCTGCAAGAAAGACCGAAAGTGTCTGATTGAACGAAAGATAAATCCCAAGCCCCACGCCAAGAAGGGCAGAATGGGATAAGGTATCACCAAAAAAAGACATACGCCGCCAGATGATGAAACAGCCAATAGGACCTGTCAGACAGGCTGTTGCAAGGCCGGCAATTAACGCTCTTGTTAAAAAATCATCAAGCATGGTCAGCACCCTCATGGGAATGATGATGCTCATGATCGTGATGATGATCATGATCATGATGATAAAGCGCTAAAAACTCTGAGGCTTTAGGGCCAAATAGCTTGAGATAAGCCTCATTTTCAATCACAGAGGCAGGGGCGCCTTCACAGCAAATATGACCATTCATGCAGACCACACGATCTGTCTGTGACATCACAATATGCAAATCATGCGAGATCAAAAGCATGCCACATGACAGCTCATCTCTGATTTGTGTAATAAGCTCATAAAGTGCAATCTCACCAGTGAAATCAACACCCTGCACAGGCTCATCAAGCACCATTAAATCTGGTTTTAACAATAGAGCGCGCGCGATAAGGGCGCGCTGGAACTGGCCGCCTGAGAGTTCAGTCACAGGCTTATCTTGGATTGTGCCAAGCCCCACAAGTTTTAAGGTATCTGCGATATCTGTGGCGCTATGTTTTTGGGTCAGGGTCAAAAACCGCATTAAGGACATTGGCACATGACGACTAACTTGAATCGATTGCGGAACATAGCCAATACGCATATCTGCTTTGCGTTCAATGGTGCCTTCATCTGCTGGGATAATGCCAAGCAAAGCCTTAGCTGTGGTTGATTTGCCTGACCCGTTTGGGCCAATCATCGTCACAATCTCACCAGCTGCTATGGACAAAGACACGCCGCGCACACGCCAGCCATTATGCCCTTTAATGCCTAAATTTTTGGCAGCGATTAGCATATAGATTCCTTTTTACTAGACGTCACTGATTTGATATGTGATAACATAACAAAATGTAATTTGGCAACCATTCATCGATAAGCACATATAAAGGTTTAAACTACCATGAGAGCTTTATTTCACAATCACTTTAAATCATTCAAAAGCACGTTTGTGGCGGTTGCGGCAGGATCAGTGATGGCTGTTTTGCCTGCCCATGCCGAACAAGCGCCTTTATCTGTTGCATCCTCTATTAAGCCGCTTGATATTATCGTGCGTCATATTGGGGGGGATATGGTGTCATCATCAATTATCTTGCCGCCCTCACAATCACTGCATCACGCTGGCCTGCGCCCGTCTCAAAGACAGGTGATTGTTGATAGTGATATTGTCTTTATGCTTGACCCTTTGATGGAAAGTTCACTTGCTAAAATCATTGATGAAGAAGATGAGAAGTGGGAGATTTTATCTCACAGTCTAGCCTCACATATCCGAACTCGCCAAGATGATCACGACGATCATGACGGTCATGACGGTCATGATAATCATGCAAAACATGATGACCACCATGATGACCACCATGACGATCATGCAAAACATGACGACCACCATGATGAGCATGAAGGGCATGACGCACATGGTGGGCCTATGGGCAAAGATTATCATATCTTTTTTTCTCTCAGCTTGATGCGTGAGATTGGCCATGTTGTGGCGGACCGCTTTGCAGCGGCAAGACCGAGCCATGCGGCACAGTTTGAGGCTAATTATGAAAGCCTGGCAAAAACCCTTAATGACTTAGCCCATGAAATGCGTCATGCACTTGAAGATAGCGCGCCAAACCATTTTATCGCCATGCATGATGTGAGCCTGTATCTAGAGGCTGATCTGCCAATCACGGCAACAGGCTTTCTCTTGACACATAATCACAGCAAGCCATCAGCACGTCATTTGCGTGAATTGCAAGAGGCTGCCAAGAAAGATGCGGCCTCTTGTATTTTCTATGAGCCGCAATTAAGCAAGCGTCTTGTTGGTCAATTATCAGCTGATATGAACCTGCCATTGGTCACGCTCGATCCGCTAGGCAGTGGGCTTGCAGAAGATGCCTCACTCACTGATTATTGGCGTTCTATTGCCACTGCTTTGGAAGGCTGTTTTAAGTCGTGAAAATTGGGGTCATCTTATAGCCGCAAAAGGCGCCTCTGCCTTGCATAGATCAGGTAAGATAAGGTATCTTGCACAAAATCATAAATGTAAGAGGATGATGTTTTACCATGCAAGATGCAAAGCTATTGCCGTCTGATTTAATTGCCCATTATCATGGCTGGCAGGGCCAAGATTATGACAAGAAACAAGCTCATTATCATGATCTCATTGATAATGGTCAGCATCCGCGTGGGATGATCATTTCCTGCTGTGATAGCCGGGTGAATGCCTCTGCCTTATTTGAAGCAGAAGCAGGTGATTTCTTTATCCATCGTAATATTGCGAATTTTGTGCCGCCTTACAATCCTGAAGGTGAGCATAATGGCACATCTGCTGCTTTGGAATATGGCGTTACAGCGCTTGGCGTTCAGCATATCCTTGTAATTGGCCATTCCCATTGTGGTGGTGTGCAGGGCTGTCATGATATGTGCTCTGGCAAGAATGAGGCACTGAAAGCCCCAACTAGCTTTGTTGGTCGTTGGGTTGCGGGTATTAGCCCTGCGTTTGATAAGCTTGCTGGCACTGATAGCGCTGATGATATTCATGCGCTTGAAAAGCAAGCTGTGTTGCTTAGTTTGGAAAACCTCAAAGGCTTTCCGTTTATTGCCCAAGCTATGGCACAAGGTAAGCTTGTGTTACATGGGCTATGGCATGATATCCGTGCTGGACAATTGCATCACTATAATGCTGAGACAGAGGCATTTGAGGCTCTGTGAGGGCGGTTTTAAGCGTCTTTATCAAGGCTTGTGAAAAAACAACTGCGTGCGCCTGTATGACAGGCCGCGCCAATCTGCTCGATTTTCAATAAAATCGTATCCCCATCACAATCAAGATCTATCCCAATGATATGTTGTTCATGACCAGAGCTATCACCCTTGCGCCAGAATGATTGGCGTGAGCGTGACCAATAACAGGCTCTATTTGTCTTGATGGTCTCATGCAACGTCTCTTTTGTCATCCAAGCCATCATTAAAACCTCGCCTGTCACAGCATCTTGTGCAATCGCGGGAACAAGACCATCTTCATTAAATGAAACGGCTTTTATAAAGTCTTCTTCAGACAGAAAAGTCTGGTCTTTTATTCTATTGGCCATTTTCATTGCCCCTACCATTTTAAGATAAAATAGATCGTTTTAAGAATATTGGTTTCATAGATAGCGTATCAGATGGTAGTAGGATAGCTATCATATTTTTCCTCTATCGGAGTGTAACTCATGCCTCTTTCAATGCGCAAATCTGTTTTTATCACTGCGGCAATTACAGGCTCTGGCGGAACGCAGGACAGAAGCCCTCTTGTACCGCGTTCACCAAAACAAATCGCAGATGCAGCTATTGATGCCGCGAAGGCAGGGGCAGCTGTGGTACATTGTCATGTAAGAGACCCTGAAACAGGCGCCCCATCGCGTGATTTAGCGCTCTATCGAGAGGTCACAGACAGAATTAGAGACAGTGAGACTGATATGGTCTTAAACCTCACCGCTGGCATGGGCGGTGATATGATTTTTGGCGACCCTGAAGCACCACTTCCCTTGAATGCAACCGCAACAGATATGGCTGGGGCGAGCGAGCGTGTCGCTCATGTTGCGGAATGCTTGCCAGAGATTTGTACACTTGATTGTGGGACGATGAATTTTGCTGAGGCAGATTATGTCATGACAAATACCCCTGGTATGTTGCGTGCTATGGCAAAGATGATGACAGATTTGGGTGTCCGCCCTGAGATTGAAGCCTTTGATACAGGTCATTTATGGTTTGCCAAACAGCTTGTTGAAGAAGGTCTGATTGAAGACCCTGTCATGGTCCAGCTTTGTATGGGTGTGCCATGGGGGGCGCCTGATGACTTGAATACCTTCATGGCGATGGTCAATAATGTACCACCGCACTGGACGTTTTCTGCTTTTTCCATTGGGCGCAATCAAATGCCTTTCGTGGCGGCTGCTACGCTTGCTGGGGGCAATGTCCGTGTGGGGTTGGAAGATAATTTGTGGCTTGAAAAAGGTGTCTTGGCAACAAATGCCCAATTGGTTGAAAAAGCCGCTTCTATCATCAACAATCTTGGCCCCTCTTTAATGAGCCCACAAGAGGTGCGTGATGAATTGAAATTGGTCAAAAGAGCACCGCAAAGCGTGTAAATAGTGCGCGAAATAGTGCATGATAGCAGAGTGAGGTTTGGTATGAGGCAGATTGCGGCAATCATTGGCGGCGGTGTTATCGGTGGCGGCTGGGCGGCACGATTTTTGATGGCTGGTTGGGATGTGATGGTATTTGATACCGACCCTGAGGCAGAGCGCAAAATCGCTGAGGTGATGAAAAATGCGCGTGCCAGTGTGCCGTTTCTAACAGATGGGGCCATGCCAGAAGAAGGCAATTTGTGCTTTGCGAAAACCCTTGAAGAGGCCGTGGCAGATGCGCAGTGGATTCAAGAATCCGTGCCAGAGCGACCAGAGATAAAGCGGTCTGTTTATGCGGCAATTCAACAAGCCTGCCAAGCAGATGCTATCATTGGCTCATCAACGTCAGGCTTTACGCCAACACAATTACAAGAAGGCGCAAAAAATGCCTCTCAAATTGTCGTAACCCATCCTTATAATCCTGTCTATTTGCTACCACTTGTTGAGCTAGTTGCCTCACCTGCGACAAGCCAAGCACAGATTGACCGGGCAAAGGCAATCCTATCATCAATCT
>WTHV01000276.1:7787-9890 GCA_011525265.1 Alphaproteobacteria bacterium
CCTGCGACAAGCCAAGCACAGATTGACCGGGCAAAGGCAATCCTATCATCAATCTCGATGAAGCCTGTTCATATTAAAGGTGAGATCGATGCTCATGTTGGGGATCGCCTCCTTGAGGCTGTTTGGCGTGAGGCTCTGTGGCTGATTAATGATGATATCGCCACAACAGATGTGATTGACGATATTATGACGCATAGCTTTGGGTTGCGTTGGGCGCAAATGGGTTTGTTTGAAACCTATCGCGTGGCTGGTGGTGAGGCAGGTATGCGCCACTTTATTACGCAATTTGGCCCTGCTTTGGCATGGCCATGGACGAAATTGATGGATGTGCCAGAGCTGACAGATGAGTTGATTGATAAAATCGCCTCACAATCTGATGCCCAATCTGGCGCACATTCCATAAGAGAATTAGAAGCGATTAGAGATAAAAACCTCATCGCATTTCTGCGATCTTTAAAACAGCATGATTGGGCAGCAGGGGCCTTTTTGAACGAGGTTGAAAAAGCCCGTTTGGCACAAAATAGCGATGATAATATCACTGATGCAAGCGCCCCCTTATCCCTTCATGCAGGGCGCGTCATGCCTGATTGGATTGATTATAACGGCCATATGACAGAGTTCCGTTATGGCCAAGTATTCTCAGATGCAACAGATGCTGTGATTAAGGCAGGCGGCTTTGATGAGGCTTATCTTGCAAAAGGTCTAAGCTTTTACACGGTTGAAACGCATATCCGCTTTTTAGGCGAGATGTCCCTAGCAGATGAATTTACCATAAAGAGCCAAATTCTCTTATTTGATGGCAAGAAATTACACCTATGTCATGAGATGATGAATGAAGCGGGTGAGGTGGTCGCAACAGGGGAGCATATGTTGCTTCATGTTGATAGCAATAAAGGGGCAAGTGCCATGGCCCAAGCGCCAGTAGCAGACAGATTAGGCGCCCTTGCTAAGGCGCAGGCAAGCCTTGAGTGGCCAGATTATTGTGGCCGTTCGGTCGGGCAGAAAAAATAACGTAAAAGAAGAGGTGCGGCAGATGCATTTTGGATTAAGCCAAGAACAAGAGATGATTGTTGAAACGGTTCGTACATTTGTCGAACAGGAAATCTATCCTCATGAAGAGCTTGTCGACAAGCAGGGGTTTGTTCCTGATGAGATTGGCCGTGATATTGCCCAAAAATGTAAAGAGCTAGGCTTTTTTGGGTGTAATTTTCCAGAAGAAGTTGGCGGTGCTGGCTTAAATCATTTTGATTTCACCTTAGTTGAACGCGAATTGGGCAGGGGGTCTAATGCCCTGACTGTGTTCTTTGGCAGACCATCTGGTATCTTGATGGCGTGCGAGGGAGACCAGCGTGAAAAATATCTTTTGCCTGCGGTATCTGGTGAGAAATTTGATGCGCTTGCCTTAACTGAACCAGGGGCGGGGTCTGATGTGCGTGGGATGCAATGTGCGGCGCGCGCTGATGGGGATGATTGGATTATCAATGGTACAAAACATTTCATCAGCCATGCTAATATTGCTGATTTTGTCATTGTGTTTGTGGCAACAGGGGAAGAAGAGACACCGCGCGGGATTAAGAAAAAAATCACCTGTTTCTTGATTGATAGAGATACGCCAGGTTTTGCAATTGAAGACGGTTATGCCTCTGTCTCTCATCGCGGCTATCAAAATTGTATTTTGCGCTTTGATGAATGCCGTGTGCCAAAAGAGCAGATTTTAGGTGAGGTGCATAAAGGCTTTGATATTGCGAATGAATGGCTTGGGGCAACGCGCATTTCAGTGGCAGCTTGTTCGGTAGGCCGGGCACGTCGTGCGTTTGAGTTAACGCTTCCTTATCTGGCTGAACGCAAGCAATTTGGCCAGCAAATCGGAAAATTCCAAGGGGTGAGCTTCCAATTAGCTGATATGATAACAGAAATTGATGCAGCAGAATTCCTTACACTCAATGCCGCTTGGAAATTAGATCAAGGCCTTGATGCAAATCGTGAGATTGCCTCTGCGAAATTATATGCAACAGAGATGCTCGCGCGTGTGACTGATACGTGTATTCAGCTTCATGGTGGTATGGGTCTGATGGATGATTTGCCATTTGCCCGTTTTTGGCG
>WTHV01000086.1 GCA_011525265.1 Alphaproteobacteria bacterium
TCTATGAGCTTTGCGCTCTTCTTCTTAGGGGAATATGCCAATATGATTTTGATGTCTGCTATGACAGCCTTGCTGTTTTTGGGCGGCTGGTTGCCACCATTTGATTTTGCACCTTTCACATGGATACCTGGGCCTATTTGGTTCATCTTAAAGATTGTTGCGATTTTGTTTGTCTTTTTATGGGTGCGCGCGACAACACCACGTTACCGCTATGACCAATTGATGCGCCTTGGCTGGAAAGTCTTTTTACCATTCTCACTCATCTGGGTTGTATTGACAGCTGGCTTCTTGCTTGCCACTGACAATCTGCCACCTTTCATGAGCTAAGAAGCAGGGGAATTTATTATGCAATTAGTGATGAACGCATTTCGCTCGTTTCTTTTGTTAGAGTTGGCCAAAGGGCTTGGTCTAACACTGAAGTATTTCTTCAAGCCAAAGGTGACATTAAATTACCCTTATGAAAAAGGCTATCTATCACCACGTTTCAGAGGTGAGCATGCATTGCGCCGCTATGCGAATGGTGAGGAAAGATGCATTGCTTGTAAGCTGTGTGAAGCTGTATGCCCTGCACAAGCCATCACAATTGAGGCAGAGCCACGCGATGATGGGTCACGCCGCACAACACGCTATGACATTGATATGACAAAGTGCATTTATTGCGGCTTCTGTCAGGAAGCTTGTCCTGTTGATGCAATTGTTGAAGGGCCTAATTTTGAATTCGCCACTGAGACAAGAGAAGAGCTTTACTATGATAAAGACAAGCTTTTGGCCAATGGGGACCGTTGGGAAACTGAGATTGCCCGCAATCTCGCAAGTGACGCAAAATGGCGCTAAGCGATTTTAGCAGGGGAATAAAGGCGTAGGATAATGATTGAAAGTCTCTTTTTCTATCTATTCGCAACAGTGACGTGTCTGTCAGGTTTGATGGTTATCTCATCAAAGAACCCGGTGCATTCCGTCTTGTTCTTGATTTTAGCATTCTTTAACGCGGCAGGGCTATTTGTCATGCTTGGCGCTGAGTTTTTGGCCATGCTTTTGGTGGTCGTCTATGTCGGCGCGGTGGCGGTGTTGTTCTTGTTTGTTGTGATGATGCTGGACATTAATTTTGCTGAGTTACGTGAAGGCTTCCAACGCTATATGCCACTTGGCTTGGGCGTTGGCGGCTTGTTACTTGCTGAGTTGTTCTTGACTGTTTTTGCAGGTACATCAGCTATTACCTCTATCCCGCAATCAGATGGCCCACATAATACAGCCGCGATTGGGTTGGTGCTTTACACTGACTATGTCTATCTGTTCCAGCTTGCAGGCATGATTTTGCTTGTCGCGATGATTGGTGCCATTACGCTGACCTTGCGTAAGCGCGAAGGGGTGCGCCGTCAGGTCATTACAGAACAAAATAGCCGCACAAGAGCGCAATCAGTTGAAGTTGTGTCTGTGGAAACAGGCAAGGGTATGGGGAAATAACATGCTTGAGATTTCATTAGCACATTACCTATCTGTCGCAGCTATTCTGTTCACCTTTGGTGTATTCGGCATCTTTATCAATCGCAAAAATGTGATCACGATTTTGATGTCAATTGAACTGCTTTTATTGTCAGTGAATATTAACCTTGTCGCTTTCTCAGCCTATGCTGGCGATTTGACAGGGCAGATTTTTTCACTATTCATTCTGACCGTCGCTGCTGCTGAAGCAGCCATCGGTCTTGCCATTCTTGTGATTTTCTTCCGTAATCGCGGCTCTATCGCGGTCGAAGATATCAATGTGATGAAAGGCTAGGGGACGGCTATGTATCACGCCATTGTCTTTTTACCACTGCTAGGGGCTTTGCTAGCAGGTTATTTTTCATTAAGCCATAAACATAGCGCATCGGCATTTGTGTCTATTGTTGGTGTTGTGGGCTCGCTCGCACTTTCAATGATTGCCTTTTACGATGTCGCCATTACAGGCAACCCTATCACGGTGGATTTAGCCCGGTGGATTGTCTCAGGCGATTTTGATGCCTCATGGGCGTTGCGCTTTGATACGCTAACCGTTGTCATGCTGATTGTTGTGACAGGCGTCTCATCATGTGTGCATATCTACTCTGTTGGTTATATGCATCATGACCCGGCAAGAGGTCGTTTTATGGCTTATCTCAGCCTATTCACCTTTGCGATGTTGATGCTTGTGACTGCGGATAACCTTGTTCAGCTCTTTTTCGGCTGGGAAGGCGTTGGTGTTGCCTCATATCTGCTTATTGGTTTTTGGTATCATAAAGAATCTGCCCATACAGCGGCGATGAAAGCTTTTGTCGTGAACCGTGTTGGTGATTTTGGCTTTGCCCTTGGTATTCTGGCCGTCTTTGCGCTCTTTGGTTCTGTTCAATTTGATGATATTTTTGCCAATGCGTCTGAAATTGCTAAGACAGATATTCTATTCTTTGGCATGTCTATGCCAGCATTGGAATTGGCATCTATCTTGCTCTTTATCGGTGCGATGGGCAAATCAGCACAGCTTGGTTTGCATACATGGTTGCCAGATGCGATGGAAGGCCCCACACCAGTGTCAGCGCTTATTCATGCCGCGACAATGGTGACAGCAGGCGTCTTTATGGTTTGCCGTTTATCGCCAGTGATTGAATATGCCCCACTTGCCCTTGATATCATCACGATTGTAGGTGCGCTGACAGCGATTTTTGCGGCGACTGTGGGGATGACACAATTTGATATTAAGCGTGTTATTGCTTATTCAACCTGCTCACAGCTTGGCTATATGTTCTTTGCGGCAGGTGTTTCTGCCTATCCTGCGGCTATGTTCCACCTGACAACACACGCCTTTTTCAAAGCGCTGTTGTTCTTAGGGGCAGGGTCTGTCATTCACGCTTAGTCTGATGAGCAAGATTTGCGCAATATGGGCGGCATCAGAAAGCAGGTACCAGTCACCTACGTC
>WTHV01000170.1:0-5500 GCA_011525265.1 Alphaproteobacteria bacterium
GCCTTCAAATGGCTTAAAGCCGCCAAAATGGGCGCACCATTGCGTATCATCCAACCCATCAAGCCCCACAGCTTGAGCCGCTTTATCATTACGATAGCGCAGAATCATTTTTGGCACTTGGGCAGCAGCCACTGGCACGTAAAAATCATCGCCAAGTAGGCTATGTGTTGTCACAAATTCAGTCATATTCTTAGGCTTCTTTTAGGGCTTCACTGCAAAAACGACGTTAAGGGCGAAAATAAGCTAGACATAAGCTTAGGATAGAATTATCGAAAAATTTAGCAATCTTATTACACGTCATCATGGTCTGATATAGGCATGAAAGCAAAAAGGGTATCGCTATGGGATATTTAGACAGCTTAACAGCCGATTTAAATACGGTATTAAAGCCAATTGATGAAGCGCGCGGCCTGCCGAACCAAGCTTATATTGATGATGCCTATTACAGTGCAGAGAAAAAAGCGCTATTTGCCGATAATTGGTTTGCGATTGGCTTTGGCAAGGATGTACCAGATGCTGGCTGTGTGATGCCTGTTGATTTTATGGATATCCCTTTCTTGCTGACACGCAACCGCGCAGGTGAGGTCAATGTCTTTCAGAATGTGTGCCGCCATCGCGGGATGAAGCTTGTTGACGCCCCTGCCCGCCTGAAAGGCCCTATCACCTGCCCCTATCATGCCTGGGCCTATGACCTAGATGGCAATTTGCGCGCTACCCCTCATGCCGGCGGGCCTGATATTCATAATCATGACTCAGTCCCTTGTGCTGAATTACCCTTAAATAAGGTGCGCTCTTATCTATGGCGTGATGTGGTCTATGTAACATTAAGCGATGCCACGCCTGAATTTGAACTATATGCCGGCGAGCTAATGGCCAGATGGGCGGAGTTTGAACAACCTGTTTATTCAGGTGGCGCAGATAGCGGCTTTACGCTTGAGCTTGATTGCAATTGGAAGCTAGGCGTTGAGAATTATTGTGAGGCCTATCATCTGCCCTTTATTCATCCTGACTTAAACTCCTATTCACGCCTTGAGGATCATTATAATATTTTGGACCATACCAGCTATGCTGGACAAGGCTCGGATGTTTATAATCCGCAAATTGCAGATGATGGGCGCCAATTCCCGTCTTTTGCCAATTTATCAGCGAAATGGGATAAGGGCGCAGAATATTGTGCCTTTTTCCCCAATGTCTTATTAGGCGTGCATCATGACCATGCCTTTGCGATTATCTTGACGCCAAAAGGCCCTGAGAAAACAGTTGAACGTATCGAGCTATATTATGCAGATGATACCGTGTCACAGGCCGCCTATGATGATATGCGCAGCGTCAATACCGCCATGTGGAAGAAAGTCTTTGAAGAAGATATTCAGGTGGTTGAGGGTATGCAATCAGGGCGCCATGCGCCTTTATATGATGGCGGGAAATTCTCATCTGTGATGGATACACCAACACATCATTTCCATAAATGGGTTGCTGATGGAATGCTTAAGTCACAGTAAATTGTGACACCATTTAGCTGTAATAATCGTCAAGCTTACCAGAGAGTACATAATTCGATATGAACTCTCCTAAACGAGATAATTCTGAATGAAAGCGTGTGCCTTCGACGCCCTTCATGCCGCTGAAACCACTTGCTTGTGTACGCACAATTGACAGGTCTGAGACAGGCGGGGCTAAAATCACATTCATATCGCCAATGGCATTGCTTATGGCCTCAAGATTGCGCTGTTGATGAGAAATACGATTTGGCACAATAATAATATGGGGTGTTGCCAAATTATTGGCTTCTTTTCGTGAATGAAGCTCTGATACAAAATCAATTGTAGGCCGCAAATCCGCCCATGATAATGAGGTTGGCACCAACACACATTTGCTGATCATAACAAGCTGCCAGATTGTATCAATTCCGCCACCTGCGGTATCAACCACGGTCAAAGTCTCTGAATCAGAGATAAGGCGGCGATAAACCCCATCAAGCGTGACGGCATTGACCCCATCATAACGATCACCAATTGGAATATGGCGCACCAAATCAACAGAGGTGCTTGTCCCAAGCAACTCCACTGCCGAGCCTTGCGGGTCAGTATCTAATAAGCAGACTTTTGTTTCTTGATAGTGCTGTTTGAAATAATCAGTCAAAAAGGCCGTCAAAGTCGACTTACCAACACCACCTTTTATATTGGCTAAAAATATGCCTTGCCCGCCGATTTGCAAAAGATCGTCCTCCCAAAAACCTACCAATTAGGTTCAAACGTTCTGATCGGCCTGAGTGTCGCATGATAAAGGAAGAAAGTATAGCCTAACTGACCATAAAAATTACAGACCAAAAGAAGAGGTGACAGTAGGCAAGCTTTTGTATAATTTAGGATAAATTAAAGTAGTAAACGCTCTCTATCAGTGAGCGATTCCATCATGGGTGTGATGATAGAAATGCAACGCAGCGACCTAATTGCCTTTATCGAACAAACAGGCGCAAAATTGAACAAGTCAATCGCTGGCATTGGCTTTGCGACCAAAACATTAGGCGGCGCGATTAGCATCATCCTCTTTGGGCGAAAGCGCTCTCAGCCCATGCGCCTACGTCATTTGATTGCTGAAATTAACATTGCTGGTGTGCAAGCTTTGCCTGTGGTGGTGTTAATGTCTGCTATGATCGGTGTTATGCTTGCTATTCAAGGCATCTACTCTCTTCGTGTCTTTGGCGCTGAAACACAAGTCACCTATGGGCTGGCTTTATCTATTCCGCGCGAATTTGCCCCGCTTATCACAGGCATTCTTGTAGCAGGTCGCTCTGGCTCTCAATTAACCTCTCGTGTGGGGTCTATGCGCCTGAATGGTGAAATTGATGCGCTTATGGTGATGGGCATTTCACCAACACGCTTTGTTGTCGCCCCCTCCTTATTAGCGCTAGCAATCAGCCTTCCTATCTTGGTTGCCATTGCCAATCTTGCCGCTTTTGGTGCGGCAGGGCTTTATATTGATGCGACCTTGGGCATAGGCCCGCAAGCTTATTGGGCAGATATTTTATCGATTGTCACATTAACAGACCTCTATCACAGTTTTAGCAAGGCTGTGATTTTCGCCATTCTGATTGGCGCGGTGGGCATTTCTATTGGCATGGGCGTCTCTGGCGGCGCGGATGTGCTTGGCAAGGCAACCACCTCTTCTGTTGTGACTTGTATCGCGGCCATCATTGCCGCTGATGCGATTTTCGCGCTAACGGTATAAAGGGGGGCGCAGGATGAGCGATCAAAGCAAAATACAAAGCCGTCAAAGCACCCCTATTGTGGTAAAAAACCTGCAAGGTGGCTATAATGGCACGCCTGTTATTCATGATTGTTCTATGACCATTGATGCCGGTGAAATTGTCGTGATTATGGGCGGCTCTGGCTCTGGCAAATCAACCTTTTTGCGCCACCTCATTGGCTTGAAAGAACCGATGCAAGGCGATGTTGAGCTATTTGGCAAATCTCTTTATCAGGTTGACGAGTTTGAACGACTCAAACTGTTAAAAGGGATTGGGGTGGCCTTTCAATCTGGGGCAATGCTGTCCTCTTTGACTGTCGCACAAAATGTCGCCCTTCCGATGGTTGAGCATACAGATTTAGATGAGCAAACCATTGATTTGATTGTGCGCATGAAGCTTGATTTTGTTGGCTTGCTGGGTAAAGAAGATTTATTACCCTCAGAGTTATCTGGCGGGATGCTAAAGCGTGCGGCTGTCGCACGGGCTATTGCCCTTGACCCACGCCTGACCTTTATGGATGAGCCGTCAGCTGGCCTTGATCCTGTCATTGCCGCGGCACTTGATGAGCTTATCATTAAGCTAAAAGAGACATTAGGCATGTCAGTGGTGGTTGTCACGCATGAGCTTGATTCCGCCTTTAAGATTGCGGACAGAATTGTCGTGCTTGATCGCGGCTACATTATTTTCACAGGCACTGTTGCAGAGCTAAAAGCAAGCAAGAGCGAGCGTATTCAAAATTTAATTAATCGCGTGCCAGAAGAAGAAGAATTCGACCCTGAAGCGCATTTAAAGCGTCTGTTTGGCGAGGATTAAACAAAAGGAGCCTATCATGAAGATCAAATCTTCTGATTTCACAGCAGGTCTATTTGTCATTGGCGGTCTTTTTGCCATCATAACGATGTTCTTTGTCGTCAAAGGCCAGTTGAATAAGCAAGATAGCTATTACAGCTATTTCAATAATGTTGCTGGCCTGCGTGCAGGGGCTTCTGTCGTCTATGAGGGTTATATTATTGGCACAGTCAATGAGATTACACCCGAAGCGACACAAAGCGGCATGACCTTCCGTGTTGATTTTGGCGTTCAAGAAGGCTGGGCCATCCCATCTGATAGTAACGCAGAGATTTCTGCCCTCTCGCTTTTGTCGGCGCAATCTATTCAAATTATTGCCGGCTCTGCGACCCCTTTGCCAAAAGGCGCACAAGTGCCCTCACGACCTGCCACAAACCTGATGGCAGACCTTGGCAGAACAGCTGATCAATTTGCCCAAATCGCAAGCACAAGCCTCGTACCATTGCTTAGCACCATTGACACATTGCTAAATGAAGAAGCCCGTGATGCGCTTAAAGGGCTCACAGGCCTATCACAATCAGTGGGAGACGGTGTCCCTGCCCTTCTTGAAAGTGCTAATCGCACCGTAAGCAATCTTGAAGATGCCTCTTTGTCGGTCGCACAGCTTACAGGTGGCGAGACAAAACAAGCTGTCACACAAATGCTTTCTGATATGACGCAAGCCTCTGGCAATGTGAAAACAGCCTCAGATGATGCGAATGCTTTGGTCGGCTCTATCTCACGCGCGGCATCAAATAGTTGGCTTTCTGATATTTCACAATCTTTGGCGCGCATTGATCAATCTGCCAAAACACTAGAAGAGATTTCAAACACAGCATTGGCAAGCGCGCAGAATATCGAACAGCTTACCGGCCAAGATGTCAGAGGCAAGATTATCAAGCTTATAGAGGATGTTGAAACCATTCGCGGCAATCTTGAAGTGGCGAGCCAATCTGTGATTATTGCCTCAAACAATGCCGCTGATCTCTCTGATATATCAGAAGATCGTATTGATGCGTTCTTGCAACGGCTCGAAAATGCCGCACTAAATGTAGAAGAGATGACAGCCCGTTTGCGTGACGACCCCTCTATCATCATCAGAGGCTCTAATTAAGACCGCGCATTGCTGACAAGCCGGCACAATAACGGCCATATAAAGGATAATAGGATGACATATAAAACACCTCTTACTCATGCCAAAAACCATCTCATAGCTGCCACCATGCTTGGGTTGGGCCTCATGGCTTTATCGGCTTGTTCATCTGCGCCAGCGCGTGATGCTGATATCTTTTATGATTTGCGTCCCGAAATTGCTGATGTCACTTTTGGCTCTGACAAAATAGTGAAGGTGCAATCAGTCTCAATCAAAGGCCTGCAATCAGGGCGTCCCTTGGTAATTGAAAATGGGCAAGCGCCTGTACA